>NZ_JBDJPF010000006.1:0-158197 GCF_054957865.1 Streptomyces xingningensis | reverse complement strand
CGACGGATCCGGGCCCGGCCGAGGTCGCCACCGCCGTTCACCACTACGTCGACGCGCTCCGCGCCATGGTCCGCGACCGTACGCGCCAGCCCCGGCGGTAGGTAGCCCGGGTCAGGTGCCGTCGTAGGAGATGACGCGGCCGTGCAGTGCCTCGGCGACCTGGGTGCCGAGGCTGCTGTCGCAGAGGTTGACCGTCCAGTTCCCGGCGGCGACCAGGGTCGCGGGGACGCCCTGGTAGGCGATGGTGGAGCGCAGGTCGGTGTCGCGGTCGGTGTCGGTGGTGTAGAGGGCGAGGGTTGCGCAGTTGGGGGAGTGGCCGGTGCGTTTTCCGGTGGTGCAGGTGAGTGTGCCGCTTCCGCCTGCGCTGCGGTTGGTGCAGCCGACGGCCGTGTCGAGCGCGTCGGCCAGGGCGTTCACTGTGCGGTAACGAGGGGCGCCCGGGATGTCGGGCAGCGGATACTTGGGGATCTTTACTTCATCTGGTGGGAGGACGACACCGCTCAGCGCCTTGGCCACCTGAGGCGCGAAACGGGGGTTCCTGACCCAGATGAACCAGTTGCCGGCGGCCACGAGGGTATGGCTGGTCGGGGGCTTGCGGCGGAGCCCGATGGAGTCGCCGTTCTGCTTCCGGTAGTCGGACCTTTGTGGGTTGGAGACGTTGATCTCGTTCTCGAATTTGGTGCCCTGTATCTCTGCCTGGCAGTCCAGACCGGTGCCGAAACCTGGGTCTGTCTCGGCTCTGCGCAGGATCTTGCAGGGCAAACCCGCCTTGCCCAAGGCTTCCACTATGGAATCGGCCGTGGCGTAGTCGGGCGTGGTAGGGACATTGCTGGGCATGGGAAGCAGTGCCGGTGGATTGCCGTTCTTCGTCAGCCCACATGAGGTGAGGACGGCGACCGTCACCCCCGCGGCCAGCAGTCGGCGCATCAATGTGTTCTTGCGGATGGCTGTCATTTGGGCGGTGTGGGAGGGGGGCCGGGTTCCGGAGAGGGGGTGCCTGGTTTGGGAGCGCCTGTTCCCCTGCCGCTTGAAGGGGTGTTCGTCCCGTAAATCGGGTCCAGATTATAGGAATGCCCCTTGGGGATCTGGCTTTCGAACTGCTGGACAGCGTGCCGACGTTGGTCGTCGGTGAGCGCGTTCCAGCGATGTGTGTCCTCGAGATGAGGTTGCAACAGGTCCCAGTTCTGCGCACGACGTCTTATCGCTTCGCCACGGTGGGCCGTGTCGTCGCCGAACCGCTCGTTGGATTCGCGCACTTGCTGAGTGTCGGCCGCGTAGAGCATGAACAACTGCTTGTCGGTACGAGCGCCGTAGGGGTTTTCCTGGAGGCTCTTGAGGTAGTAGGCGCTCAAGCGGATGTCTTCGTTGGGGTTTTCTTCGATGTACTTGGCCAGCTGGGCGTTGCTGAGTTCATTGAGGGATCGACCGCCGGCGGTGAACTCGTCCTTGTATCTCCCTATGACCGAGCGCGCCGTCTTCAGCTTCATATGGGTGATGCCCAGCGACTTGTCCGGCTTGATGGTCTCTTCGAGCCCCCAGTCGCGGAGCCGCCCGTACCAGGTGTACAGCCCACCGCCGGTCTTCTCGACCTCCTGATACGACTGCTGTTCCTGCCAGAGGATGGCGAGCAGCAGGTTTCTGCTCATCCCGGTTTCCTTGGAAGCCCGTTCCATCGCGGCGAGTTGGGCGGGGGAGACATTGACCGGGTGCAGGTCACCCGGGCCGTTGGCCATCCGCAACGCGATATTGAGCGGACTGCCTTCGGTGAGTCCTTCCTTGACCAGCTTGGGGTCCTTGATGTCGGTCAGGCCCCGGATGGTGCGGAGTGCGGCGGCGGCGTCGGTGTCCGCCTTGGTGGCCTTGGTGAGGGCATCGCGGATGATGCCGAAGGCGTGCTCCATCGCCTCTTTCTGCGAATCGGCCTCGCCGGGGGAGAGCGGAGCGGTAGCGGCCTGTATTCGGCCGCCTTCGTCGACGTGCAGGCCGTGCGAACCGGCGTAGTCGAGTGCGCTGTGCAGGTCGCGCTGGGCGGCTTCGACGGCGTCGGCGAGGTCGTCGTAGACCTTGGTGAGTGAGCGGAGGGAGAGGTTGGCGGCCTCGTAGTCGTCGGCGTGTTTGACGAAGACGCGGCGGGCTTTTTCGCCGGTGTCGCCTACCCAGCACTGCTGGAGGGTCGCGGCGACGTCATCGCGGGCCAGGCCGCCGATTTCCGCGCAGTGTTTGGCCGCGCGGAGGACGTCTTCGGCGGCGTCGCGCCAGAGTTGGGGCTTGGCGTTCTTGAGATCCGGCACCGAGACCATCAGGCGCCCTCCAGGGAGGCGGCGTCCTGGTCGAGTCGCCCGGCGAGGGATTTGTCCGTGCCGGTGTAGAGGTCCATGGCGGCCGGGACGGCCTTGGCCGCGGCGCGGGCGGAGTGCCCGAGGTCGTGCAGCCGGTTGCGCCAGGCGCCGACGCAGTCGTTGTTGACCGCCGCGACCGCCCAGTTGGAGTGGGCGTTGCCCGCGGTGATGGGGTCGTCCAGCTTGGTCTTGTCCTGGCCGTTGGAGCTGGCCGTGTGGAAGTCGGCGGCAGCGGTTTTGGGCCTCGCGGCCTGCACGCCTATGTCCGGGTATGGGTACATCGGTCGTCCCCTTGTTCGGTACGCGTTCGCGACAGGGTAACCGCCGGTTCACCAAATCGCTCGGGTCAGGCGCCCTCGCGCAGCACCGCGTGGATCAACTCCCGCTGTTCCTGGGTGAGATGGGGGTCAGCGCAGTGGACCTTGCGGCTGTCCACCGTGATTTCGTAGTGGAAGCCGTCCGGGACGCCCCTGACCGGGGACTGGTGCCCGGGGGCGAGGGCCCGGTGTGCCAGGGCCTCCAGGTGTTTGGCGTCGGGCCGGCCGGAGGTGTCCAGCTCGGCCCGGCGCTGAATGCCGGCGAATCCGCCGGTCCGGGTGATGACGATCCGCATGGCGTCATTGTCGCCCGGTGGGCTCCGTGTTACGAGGTGGGGACGCCCACCTGGGACCACGCCTTGAGCACCGCCTGGACCGCGTCGCCCTCGCCGTACAGGCTCCGGGCCACCGAGGCGGTCTGGGTGGCGAAGGTGGCGAAATCGGCATCGGAGGGCAGTTGGCCGCCGGTCAGGGTCTGGTACCAGATCTTTCCGGCCCGTTCCCAGGCATGGCCGCCCAGGGCGGTGGCCAGCAGATAGAAGGCGTGGTTGGGGATGCCGGAGTTGATGTGCACGCCACCGTTGTCCTGGGCGGTCTGGAGGTAGTCGTGCATGGTGGCGGGCTGGGGGTCCCGGCCCAGGTTGGGGTCGTCATAGGCGGTGCCGGGCGCCTTCATGGAGCGCAGCGCCGTGCCGTGGACCTGCGGAGCGAGCAGGCCCGCGCCGATCAGCCAGTCGGCCTGGTCGGCGGTCTGGCCGAGGGCGTACTGCTTGATCATCGAGCCGAAGACATCCGAGACGGACTCGTTGAGGGCGCCCGACTGGCCGTGGTACTCCAGGTTGGCGGTGTGCTGGGTGACGCCATGGGTCAGTTCATGGCCGATGACGTCCAGGGGGATGGTGAAGTCCAGGAAGATCTGGCCGTCGCCGTCACCGAAGACCATCTGCTCGCCGTCCCAGAAGGCGTTGTCATAGCTCTGGCCGTAGTGGACGGAGGCGATCAGCGGCAGCCCGGCGTCGTCGATGGAGTGTCGGCCGTAGACCTTGAAGTAGAAGTCGAAGGTCGCGCCGAGGCCCGCGTTGGCGCGGTTGACTGTGGCGTCCTTGGACGGCGGGGCTCCCTCGGCGTGCACCTCGTGCCCCGGCAGGGTCTGCTGGTGCCGGGAGTCGTAGATGGTGCGCTGGGGGTGATCGGATGCGGTGCCGGTGTCGGCCACGGCCGTGGTGCGGAGCGCGGTGATCCGGCGCCGGGTGCGCAGGGCCGCGTCGTGCTCGAGGGTGCTCCGGGCGGGCTCGTGGTGCCGGGGATCCTCGGCCTGGGCGAGCCGGTCCAGCAGGTGTGGAGGGACGATGCCGCGATGGACGGTGCTGGTGTCGGTGGGGTCCATCCCAGCAATCTGGCACCGGCGGGTGGGGCTGTCACTGCCCGGTGCCGGGATTCATGAGAATGGGTGGCGGGCCTCCGCTCCGGGCGACGGACCGGAGCGGATGGAGACGCCGGACCGGAGCGGACGAAGGCGACGGACCGGAGCGTTGCGTCCCGGATGCTGATACGCCCCGCCACATTCCGGCGACCTCGGTTAGGGTGCTGCACATCATGCGTTTCGGGCTGCTTCTTCTTAGCTGCCGCGGTGAGGGCCTGTAGTCGTAGGCCGACCCCCTCTCCGCGGAGTTCGGTGGTGCCCAGCAGACGGTATCCCTCGTCGGTCTCCCCTCCAGCGGACACCCGAGGAGCCCTGCACAGATGTCCAAGATTTTCGATTCCGTCGGCCGTCCCACCCCGCTCACCGCCGCCACCGTGACCCAGCGGCCGTCCGGGATGCCGGTGCACCGCTACGGCCGGTACGAGGCCGTGGAGATCCCCGACCGCACCTGGCCCGGCAATCGCATCACCGCCGCGCCGCGCTGGCTGTCCACCGATCTGCGGGACGGCAACCAGGCGCTGATCGACCCGATGTCCCCGGCCCGCAAGCGCGAGATGTTCGACCTGCTGGTGCGCATGGGCTACAAGGAGATCGAGGTCGGCTTCCCCTCCTCGGGGCAGACGGACTTTGACTTTGTACGGTCGATCATCGAAGAGGGCGCCATCCCCGAGGACGTGACGATCTCCGTCCTGACCCAGGCGCGCGAGGAGCTGATCGCGCGGACCGTGGAGTCGCTGCGCGGGGCGCACCGGGCCACCGTCCACCTCTACAACGCCACCGCGCCGCTCTTCCGGAAGGTCGTCTTCCGGGGCTCGCGGGAGCAGGTCAGGCAGATCGCGGTCGACGGGACCCGGCTGGTGATGGAGTACGCCGACAAGATCCTCGGTGCTGAGACCGCCTTCGGCTATCAGTACAGCCCGGAGATCTTCACCGACACCGAGCTGGACTTCGCCCTGGAGGTCTGCGAGGGCGTGATGGACGTATGGCAGCCGGAGGACGGCCGGGAGATCATCCTCAATCTGCCCGCCACGGTCGAGCGTTCGACGCCCAGTACCCATGCGGACCGCTTCGAGTGGATGTCCCGCAACCTGTCCCGGCGCGAACACGTCTGTCTGTCCGTCCACCCGCACAACGACCGGGGCACCGCCGTCGCCGCGGCCGAGCTGGCGGTGATGGCCGGGGCGGACCGCGTCGAGGGCTGTCTGTTCGGCCAGGGCGAGCGCACCGGCAATGTCGACCTGGTCACCCTGGGCATGAACCTCTTCTCCCAGGGCGTCGACCCGCAGATCGACTTCTCGCAGATCGACGAGGTCCGCCGGACCGTCGAGTACTGCACCCAGATGGAGGTCCACCCGCGCCACCCCTATGCGGGCGACCTGGTCTACACCGCCTTCTCCGGCTCCCACCAGGACGCCATCAAGAAGGGCTTCGAGGCGATGGAGGCCACCGCCGCCGCCGCCGGGAAGAGCGTGGACGACATCGAGTGGGCGGTCCCGTACCTGCCGATCGACCCCAAGGACGTCGGCCGCTCCTATGAGGCCGTCATCCGCGTCAACTCGCAGTCCGGCAAGGGCGGTATCGCCTATGTGCTGAAGAACGACCACAAGCTGGACCTGCCGCGCCGGATGCAGATCGAGTTCTCGCAGATCATCCAGGCCCGGACCGACGCCGAGGGCGGCGAGGTCACCCCGCAGGAGATCTGGTCGGCCTTCCGCGACGAGTACCTGCCCACCGAGGACCGCGCCTGGGGCCGGATCGAGCTGCGCTCCGCGCAGACCACCACGGCCGGCGAGGGCACCGACGTGCTCACCGTGGAAGCCGTGCTGGACGGTGCGGACACGGTGCTGCACGGCGTGGGCAACGGTCCGATCTCCGCGTTCTTCGACGCGCTGGCCGCGGTCGGGATCGACGCCCGGCTGCTGGACTACACCGAGCACACCATGAGCGAGGGCGCCGGCGCCCAGGCCGCCTCGTACATCGAGTGCGTGATCGACGGCAAGGTGCTGTGGGGGATCGGTATCGACGCCAATACGACGCGCGCCTCGCTGAAGGCCGTGGTGTCCGCGGTGAATCGCGCCTACCGACGCTGACGGCCGTTGTTCCGGGGCCAGTTGGCGTCCGGTCGTCAATGGCGCGCCGCCGAAACCACCGGATACGGTGGGCTCGGCGGCGCGTTCCGGGCATGCTCGGCCGAAGTCGGTGCACGAGGTACTGACGCCACATCATCGGTGTGGCTAACATCACGTCAACGCGGCCACGGGGCCGTGGCGTTATGGAGGTGCCCGGTGATGCACGCGCAAGGCCGACACAGCCCCGACTGGTGTGTGCTGGGCGTACGCACCGTATGGCGCACCATCGGCGACGGCGAGTTCTTCTGCCCCGGCTGCGGTGGCGACCGCAACTACCACCGCCGTACGGGCCGCCGCCGCCTGGTGGCGTTCGGGGTGCCGCTGCTGCCGCGCGGCCCGGTCGGGCCGATCGTGGAGTGCACGGCCTGCCACGCCCGGTTCGCCATGGACATCCTCGACCACCCCACCACCACCCGCTTCTCCGCGATGCTCCGGGACGCCGTGCACACCGTCGCCCTCGCGGTGCTGGCCGCGGGCGGCACGGAGGCCCGTACGGTCCGCCGGGCGGCGGTCGGCGCGGTGCGGGCGGCGGGGTTCGCGGACTGCAGCGAGGAGCAGCTGATCACGCTGATCGAGGCGCTGGCCGCGGACACCGGCCGGCTGCCGGGCGCGTGCGCCTCCTCGGCGGAGCTGGGACGGGACGGGTTCGACCCCTGTGGGACGGCGCTGGCGATCGAACTGCACGAGGCGCTGGAGCCGCTGGCCCCGCATCTCGCTCCGGCGGGGCGGGAGTCGATCCTGTTGCAGGGGGCGCGGATCGCGCTGGCGGACGGGCCGTACCGGCCGGCCGAGCGGGAAGTGCTGGCGACGGTGGGGCGGGCCCTGCTGATCTGCCCGGAGGACACGGACCGGCTGCTGACGGCTGCGCGTACGCCGTCGTAGGGTCCGCACCGCGCCGCGGGTGCGGGACAATGAGCGAATGAGTCTGTTCCGCGACGACGGCATCGTGCTGCGCACCCAGAAGCTGGGCGAGGCGGACCGGATCATCACCATCCTCACCCGGGGGCACGGCCGGGTCCGCGCGGTCGCGCGTGGGGTGCGGCGGACCAAGTCGAAGTTCGGGGCGCGGCTGGAGCCGTTCTCGCATGTCGATGTGCAGTTCTTCGCGCGCGGCAGCGAGCTGGTCGGGCGCGGGCTGCCGCTGTGCACCCAGACCGAGACCATCGCCGCGTACGGCGGCGGCATCGTCACCGACTACACCCGTTACACCGCGGGCACCGCCATGCTGGAGACCGCCGAGCGGTTCACCGATCATGAGGGCGAACCGGCCGTTCAGCAGTATCTGCTGCTGGTCGGCGGGCTGCGGACGCTCGCCGCCGGGGAGCATGCGCCGCATCTGATCCTGGACGCCTTCCTGTTGCGGTCGCTCGCCGTCAATGGCTACGCACCCAGCTTTGATGCCTGTGCGCGCTGCGGGATGCCGGGGCCGAACCGGTTCTTCTCGACCGCGGCCGGCGGAGTGGTCTGCGGGGAGTGCCGGGTGCCCGGAAGCGTCGTACCCTCCTCGGAGTCGATCGGACTCCTCGGCGCGCTGCTGACCGGGGACTGGACGACGGCGGACGCCTGCGAGGCGCGGCATGTCCGGGAGGGCAGCGGCCTGGTGGCGGCATATCTGCACTGGCATCTGGAGCGGGGACTCCGCTCCCTCCGTTATGTCGAGAACAGCAACCAGTCGAGAACAGCAACTAGGAGTAGTGGCACCGATGGCACGACGCGGGATTCTGGGCCGTTCCCGACGTGAGTACCGCACCCCCGACCCGCACCCGTCCGGTGCGCGGCCGCCGAAGATCCCCGGCGAGCTGGTGCCGGACCATGTGGCGGTCGTCATGGACGGCAACGGCCGCTGGGCCAAGCAGCGCGGACTGCCGCGCACCGAGGGCCACAAGGTGGGCGAGGCCGTCGTCCTGGACATCCTCAAGGGCTGCCTGGAGATCGGCGTCAAGAACCTCTCCGTGTATGCCTTCTCCACCGAGAACTGGAAGCGTTCGCCCGACGAGGTGCGCTTTCTGATGAACTTCAACCGGGATGTCATCCGCCGCCGCCGGGACGAGATGGACGAGCTGGGCATCCGCATCCGCTGGGCCGGCCGGATGCCGAAGCTGTGGAAGTCGGTGGCCCAGGAGCTCCAGGTCGCCCAGGAGCAGACCAAGAACAACGATGCGATGACCCTGTACTTCTGCATGAACTACGGCGGGCGCGCGGAGATCGCGGACGCGGCGGCGGCGATCGCCCGGGAGGTGGCGGCGGGGCGGCTCGATCCGGCCAAGGTCACCGAGAAGACCGTCGCCAAGTACCTGTACTACCCGGACATGCCGGATGTGGATCTGTTCCTGCGGCCGTCCGGTGAGCAGCGCACCTCCAACTACCTGATCTGGCAGAGCGCTTATGCCGAGATGGTCTACCAGGACGTGCTGTGGCCGGACTTCGACCGCCGTGATCTGTGGCGGGCCTGCCTGGAGTACGCCCAGCGCGACCGCCGCTTCGGCGGGGCGATCCCCAATGAGGCGGCCGCGGAAGGGTGAACGGGACGTGGCCTGGTGTGGGAGTGGTCCCGGGCGATGGCGAATTCGAGGGGCCACTCCCACGTCAGGGGTCAGCGCTTTGCCGCGCAGTCCCCGCAGGTACCGAAGATCTCGATGGTGTGGGCCACATCCACAAAGCCGTGCTCCTCCGCGATGGAGTCGGCCCACTTCTCCACGGCCGGGCCCTCCACCTCGACCGCCTTGCCGCACACCCGGCACACCAGATGGTGATGGTGCCCGCTGGAGCAGCGGCGGTAGACCGCCTCGCCCTCGCTGGTGCGCAGCACATCGACCTCGCCGGCGTCGGCGAGGGACTGGAGGGTGCGGTAGACGGTGGTCAGGCCGACGGAGGCGCCGCGGTGCTTGAGCATGTCGTGGAGCTCCTGCGCGCTGCGGAACTCGTCCACCTCGTCGAGAGCGGCCGCGACGGCGGCCCGCTGCTTGGTGGATCGGCCGCGTACCGGGGGACCGGCGGTCACCACAGTTGCCTCCTCAAGCTCGGCTGAACACCCAACGCACTGGTTACCGGGCCAATTGTGCCAGGCCCGGACCAGCGGCAGGTCACACCCGTACGTCGTCCGCGACGGCCGGGGAGGCCGGTGGCTCCAGGGTGCAGCGCTCCTCGTCGGCGGCCTTCCCGGCGCGTTTGCGGGCCAGCGGGGCGGCGAGGACGGTCAGCACGATGAAGACGCCGATCGCCAGCAGCACAATGGTCGCGCCCGGCGGGACGTCCACGTAGTACGAGGTGGCGGTGCCCGAAAGAGTCACCAGGACGCCGATGACAACGGACAGCGCCAGGGTGGTGGCGAAGCTGCGCGCGATCTGCTGCGAGGCGGCCACCGGGATCACCATCAGGGCGCTGACCAGCAGCAGGCCGACCACGCGCATGGCGACGGTGACGGTCACCGCGGCGGTGATGGCGATGGTCAGGTTCAGCAGCCGCACCGGGAGGCCGGTGACCCGGGCGAACTCCTCGTCCTGGCAGATGGCGAACAGCTGCCTGCGCAGGCCGAGGGTGGTCACGATCACCAGGGCGGCCAGCACACAGATCGCGACGATGTCCTGCTGCGAGACGGTGGTCAGCGAGCCGAACAGATAGGTGACCAGGTTGGCGTTGGAGCCGCTGGAGGAGAGGTTGATCAGCATCACTCCGCCGGCCATGCCGCCGTAGAAGAGCATGGCGAGGGCGATGTCGCCGCGCGCCTTGCCATAGGAGCGGATCAGCTCCATCGCCACCGCGCCGGCCACACAGACGGCCGCGGCCACCCACACCGGGCTGGTGTTGAGGAGGAAGCCCAGGCCGACGCCGGTGAGGGCGACATGTCCGATGCCGTCGCCCATCAGCGCCTGGTGGCGCTGGACGAGGTAGATGCCGATCGCCGGGGCGGTGATGCCGACCAGGAGCGCGGCGAGCAGGGCCCGCTGCATGAATGCGGCGTCGAGGATGTCCATCAGCTGAGCAGCCCTGTCCGAATCGGTTCCGCCGCCGGTCCGGCGTGCGGGTGTACATGGTCATGGCCGGGGAGGGCGTGCTGGCCCACGGCCTTGGGCGGCGGTCCGTCATGGACGACGCAGCCGTCGCGCAGGACGACCGCCCGGTCGATGAGGGGCTCCAGCGGCCCCAGCTCGTGCAGGACCAGCAGCACGGTGGCGCCCCGGGCGACCTCCGCGCGGAGTGCCTTGGCGAGGACCTGCTGGCTGGTGAGGTCCACGCCGGCCATCGGCTCGTCCATGATCAGCAGTTCGGGTTCCACGGCCAGTGCGCGGGCGATCAGCACCCGCTGGTGCTGGCCGCCGGAGAGGGCGTTCACCGAGTCCTTGATCCGGTCGGCCATGCCGACCAGTTCCAGCGCCTTTCGCACGGCCTCCCGGTCGGCCCTGCGGACCGGGCCCAGCCTGGTGCGCGCCAGGCGCCCGGCGGAGACCACCTCGCGCACCGTCGCCGGCACCCCGCCGGCGGCGGTGGTGCGCTGCGGTACGTACCCCACCCTCGACCAGTCGCGGAAGCGGCGCCGGGGGGTGCCGAACAGCTCCAGCTCGCCGCCGGTGAGCGGGACTTGGCCGACGATGGCCCGTACGGCCGTGGACTTGCCGGAGCCATTGGCGCCGAGCAGTGCGACCACCTCGCCGCGGCGCACGGACAGGTCGATACCACGCAGTACGGGCCGTGATCCCAGGGATGCCGTGGCGCCCCGCAGGGATATGACGGGCTGCTCCATGACTGCCTCCTCAGCTGTGCTCACTTGGCGCCGAGTGCCTTCTGCAGCGCGGTGAGGTTGGACTCCATCACTCCGAAGTAGTCGTGGCCCCGGGACTTGTCGGTGATGCCCTCGAGCGGGTCGAGCACATCGGTCCGGAGGCCGAGGTCGCCCGCGAGGGTCTTGGCGGCGGCCGGGCTGGCGATGGTCTCGAAGAAGACCGTGCCCACGTGGTGGTCCTTGGCCAGCTTGTGCAGGTCCTTGATCCGGGCGGCGCTGGGCTCGGACTCGGGGTCGACGCCGCTGATGGCCTCCTCGGTGAGGCCATAGCGCTCGGCGAGGTAGCCAAAGGCGGCGTGGGTGGTGATGAAGGTGTCCGAGGCACGGTTCTTCAGCCCGGCCTGGTACTTCTTGTTGAGCTCGTCGAGCTGCTTGACCAGGGCATCGGTGTTCTTCTGGTAGTCCGCCCGGTGGCCGGGGTCGGCCTCGGCGAGGGTCTTGCCGACGCCCTTGGCGGCCTCCGCGTACTTCACGGGGTCCAGCCAGATGTGGGGGTCGGCGCCCGCCTCGTGCTCGGAGTGGGAGTGGTTGTCGCCGGTGGTGTGGTGGTGGCCGTCGACCTCGGTGCCGTGTTCTTCCAGGCCGGTGAGGGAGGCCGCGTCGGCGATGTGCTTGACGCCGGACTGCTTGACCGCCTCGTCCACGGCGGGCTGGAGGCCCTTGAGGTAGACGATCGCGTCGGTCTTGCCGAGCTTGGCTATCTGCCGGGGCTTGAGCTCCAGGTCGTGCGGTTCCTGGCCGGGCTTGGTGAGGCCGGTGACCTTGACGTGATCGCCGCCTATCCGCTGGGCCAGGAACTCCATGGGGTAGAACGACGCCGTCACATGCAGCTTGCCGTCCTTGGCGGCGGCTCCCGAGGAGGAGCAGGCCGACAGCGTGACCAGGCCGAGGGCGGCGGCCACGGCGACGGCGGGGGTGGCTATTCGCGTGGTTATTCGGGGGACGCGGGAGCGGCTGACGTTCATGACAGTCATTTTCAACAAAAATGGAAACGATTGTCAACAAGGGGTGGGTCAAGCCAAGGCCAGAACCGATTTGATTCAGGGGGTGTCCGCGCCGGTAACCTGAAGCATTCGCCCACCCTCCCCCAGACTCCGTCCGGGGGTGCCCCCACCGACCACCACCCCCCATCGAGGCGCTACGCGCCACTCCTGTCCATTCGTTCGTCGTCGCAATGAAGAGAGCACCGTGGCCGCCGACAAGATCGACACCATCGTCAGCCTGAGCAAGCGCCGTGGCTTTGTCTATCCGTGCAGTGAGATCTACGGCGGCCAGCGCGCCGCCTGGGACTACGGACCGCTCGGCGTGGAGCTCAAGGAGAACATCAAGCGCCAGTGGTGGCGCTCCGTGGTCACCTCGCGCGACGACGTGGTCGGTATCGACTCGTCGGTGATCCTGGCCCGCGAGGTCTGGGAGGCGTCCGGTCACGTCGCCACCTTCACCGACCCGCTGACCGAGTGCACCTCCTGCCACAAGCGCTTCCGCGCCGACCACCTGGAGGAGGCGTACGAGGCCAAGCACGGCAAGCTCCCCGCGAACGGCCTCGCCGACGTCAACTGCCCGCACTGCGGCAACAAGGGCGGCTTCACCGAGCCCAAGCAGTTCTCCGGCCTGCTGTCCACCCACCTCGGCCCGACCCAGGACACCGGCTCCGTCACCTACCTGCGCCCCGAGACCGCGCAGGGCATCTTCACCAACTTCGCCCAGGTCCAGCAGACTTCGCGGAAGAAGCCGCCGTTTGGCATCGCCCAGACCGGCAAGTCCTTCCGCAACGAGATCACGCCGGGCAACTTCATCTTCCGCACCCGTGAGTTCGAGCAGATGGAGATGGAGTTCTTCGTCAAGCCGGGCGAGGACGAGAAGTGGCACGAGTACTGGATGGAGCAGCGCTGGGGCTGGTACACCGGCCTCGGCATGCGCGAGGAGAACATGCGGTGGTACGAGCACGCCGCCGAGAAGCTCTCCCACTACGCCAAGCGCACCGTCGACATCGAGTACCGTTTCAACTTCGGCGGCACCGAGTACTCCGAGCTCGAGGGCATCGCCAACCGCACGGACTACGACCTCCAGGCGCACTCCAAGGGCTCCGGCCAGGACCTGTCGTTCTTCGACCAGGAGGCCGGCGAGCGCTGGTTCCCGTATGTCATCGAGCCGGCGGCCGGCCTCAACCGGGCCATGCTCGCCTTTATGCTCGACGCCTACAACGAGGACGAGGCCCCCAACGCCAAGGGCGTCATGGAGAAGCGCACTGTGATGCGCCTCGACCCGCGCCTCGCCCCGGTCAAGGTAGCGGTGCTGCCGCTGTCCCGTAACCCGCAGCTCTCCCCGAAGGCCAAGGGCCTCGCGGCGGACCTGCGCAAGCACTGGAACATCGAGTTCGACGACGCGGGCGCGATCGGCCGCCGCTACCGCCGCCAGGACGAGATCGGCACGCCGTTCTGTGTCACGGTCGACTTCGACACCCTGGACGACAACGCGGTGACCGTGCGCGAGCGCGACACCATGAAGCAGGAGCGGGTCTCGCTGGACCAGATCCAGGGCTACCTGGGTGGGCGGTTGATCGGCTGCTGAGTACGTCCCGTACGGCTGTTGAGGGCCCCGGTTCCGCTGCGGCGGGGCCGGGGCCCTCGGCTTTGTCAGACCTCCCAGTCCGCGGTGTCCAGTTCGCAGTCGAAGGGGGCTGGGACGGGCACCTTGTCGCCGATCTTCACCTGCGTGTGCGCTCGGTAGCCGCGGTCGGGTGAGGGGTCGGAGTACACGGTGACCGACTCCTGCAGCACGTCGACGAGCACATAGACCGGCACTCCGGCCTTGCCGTAGACCTCGGTCTTCTTCTGGCGATCGTTGTCGGCTGTGGAACGGGAAGTCACCTCGCCGACCAGGGACAGCGCTTCGCCGGGAGCGTAGATGCCCTTGATCTTCAAGGCTGCCCAGTCGATGACGTAGAAGTCCGGGCCGTAAGCCTGTGACTGCTCGGCGAACCGGACAAGGCGGGGATACCCTCGCGCCCGATGTCCCTCGGGGACATGAGGACTCAGCTGTTCGATGGCGCTTTCGAGGATGTAGTCGTAGGAACACTGGGACCACGGTGACACGACGACATTCCCCCTGATGATCTCCGTGCGGTACCCATCAGGGAGACCTGCATCGACTTGCTCAAGAACCCGGCACAGCTCTTCGAATCCCCCTCCCCGGGGCTTCGGTGACCGTTCTATCGACTGGAGCGGCGGTGTCTCGACCATGACTGCCATGATGCGCCTCCTTGAGCGAGTAAGCGTGTCACCACACAACGTAGCGACCCCCACTGACAATCACCCCCGCCTCCCGAACCCCCGCCCCGCCACCACCGCGCACAGCGCCGCCAGCGGCAGCTCGGCCACCAGTGCCATCACCACCGCGGACGCGAAATCCGCCCCCGGCGCCGCCGTCATCATGTCGAACCAGGCGTCCATCACCAGCAGCGGCGTCGTCACCGCGGCGGCCAGTGCGTGGCGGGCGTCCCGGCGGGCGGCGAGTACGCCCGTGGTGATCAGGGCCAGCGCCTCCAGGGCGTCCAGGCCCACCCAGGCCGTGGACCACTTCGCGGCGGTCGTCTCGGCCGGGAGGCCGGTCGCCAGGACGAACAGCCAGGGGAGCAGCGCCAGTCCGCAGGCGGCGAGGCCGTACCCCAGCAGCCGGTGACGGCGCGAGCACAGTGCGGGAGCGGGAGCGGGGGCGTCCTCCCGCAGCTGGATCACCTCGGCGAGTGCGCCCGTCTCCTCTGCGTTGCCCACCGGCGTGGCGCGGCGCGGGGGTTCGAGGACGGTCATCGGAGGTGCTCCTTGGGGGGGCCGGGTGGATCTGGCCAGTTCAGAGTCGCCTGCCGAGGCGTGGAGATCAGTAGCGCTGCTGTCCGACCTGGGGTGGCACTGGCTATACCCCCGAGCCGGACGGCAGTGGCATGGTTCGGGCGTGACCTGCGCGCTTACGGTGTGGTCATGCACTTCCCCAGCTTGCTGCGGCCCCTGCTGCGCCCCTTTGAGAACGCCGGCCGGTCGATCGCCTTTCACTTCACCGGTGCCGCGGTGCACTTTGTCGCGCTGTTCGTTCTGGGCCTGCCGTGGCTGCCGGTGCCCGGTGAGCCGTCCGGGACGCTGGGCCCGCTGCTGGCGTTGACCGCTTCGCTGTCTGCCCTGATCGCCCTGACGCCCATGTTCACGGCGATGCAGCGGGCGCGCTTCCGGGGGTTCCTCGGGGAGGAAATACCCAAGCCGGTCAGGGTGGCGGGCGCGTCGCGCCGGGAGCGGGCCGAGAACTGGTTGCGCGCCGAGTCGTCCTGGCGGCAGGTCGTCTACCACCTGGTGATCGGGCCGCTGGTCACCCTGGGCGGGGCGGTGGTGCTGACGCTGTGGCTGGCTTCCGCCGCGGCGGCCACCGTCTTCGTCTGGGTCTGGGAGCTGACGCCGACCGAGTGGCGTGTGGAGCACCTGGGCTGGGCGACCCAGTCCATATACATCATGCCCTTTGGCATCCTCGGGCTGTTCGTCTCGGCCTGGCTCACCAACGCCCTCGCCCGGCTGGACACCCGGGCGGCCATGAACCGGCTCGGCCCCAGCCGCGCCGAGCAGCTGGCGCGCCGGGTCGAGGAGGTCACCGAGAGCCGCGCGGGCATGGTGGACGCGGCGGACGCCGAGCGGCGGCGCATCGAGCGTGATCTGCACGACGGGGCGCAGCAGCGGCTGGTCTCCATGGCGGTCAACCTGGGGCTGGCCAAGGTGAGTCTGACCGATCTGCCGGAGGACGCCCGGAAGGTGATCGACGAGGCGCACCGGGAGGCGAAGGAGGCGATCACGGAGCTGGGCAATCTGGTGCGGGGGCTGCATCCGGCGGTGCTGGAGGACCGGGGGCTGGACGCGGCGCTGTCGGGCATCGCGGAACGGGCGCCGCTGCCCGTGCACGTCCGGGTCGACCTGCGGTCGCGGCCCTCGTCGACCGTCGAGGCCGTCGCCTACTTCGTGGTGTCGGAGGCGCTCGCCAATGTGGTCAAGCATGCGCAGGCGTCGAGGGTGGATGTGACCGTCGAGCAGCATGGGGGGATACTTCTTGTCGTCGTTGCCGATGACGGTGTGGGCGGTGCGGATCCCTCCGGGGGCACCGGGCTGGCGGGGCTGGCCAAGCGGGTCGGGTCGGTGGACGGCACCTTCTCGATCAGCAGCCCCGTGGGGGGCCCGACCGTTGTGACTGTGGAGCTGCCGTGCGCGCCGTGATCGCCGAGGATTCCGTCCTGTTGCGAGTGGGGCTGGTGAAGGTCCTGGAGGCGGCGGGATTTGAAGTGGTCGCGGAAGCCGGGGATGCGGAGGCCCTGTTGGCCGCCGTGGAGGAGCACCGGCCGGACATCGCGGTGTGCGATGTCCGGATGCCGCCCGGGTTCACGGACGAGGGGGTGCGGGCCGCGCTGGTCATCCGCAAGCAGTGGCCCGGCATGGCGGTGCTGCTGCTCTCGCAGTATGTCGAGGAGCGGTATGCGGCGGATCTGCTCACCGGCGACACCCGGGGGGTCGGCTATCTGCTCAAGCAACGGGTCGCGGATGTGGAGGAGTTCATCGAGGCGCTGCGACGAGTGGCGGGCGGCGGTACGGCCCTCGACCCGCAGGTGGTCTCGCAGCTGTTGGTGCGGCGGCACAGCGATCCGCTGGACCGGCTGACGGCACGGGAGCGGGAGGTGCTGGAGCTGATGGCCCAGGGGCGGTCCAACGCGGGGATCGCCGGGGAGCTGGTGGTGAGCGAGAGCGCGGTCGCCAAGCACATCAACAGCATCCTGGCCAAGCTGGACCTGCCGAAGGCCGATGCGGACCACCGGCGGGTGCTGGCGGTGTTGCAGTTCCTCGGGGTGGGGTGAGGGGGTAGCGGGTCAGGCGTCGAGGCCGATGCGCTTGCGCTCGAAGCGTTCGCCGATGGCGTAGCGGCCGAAGCTGCGGACGAGGTAGGGGAGTGAGAAGCCGACAGCGACCGGGGCGGCGAATATCACCAGCACTTGGGCGATGCCCGAGCCCAGTGCGGCGGCGGTGCCCATGCGGCCGCCGGAACGCTTCCGACGGCCTGTGGCGCCGGCGATGCCCGACCGGTCCACGGTGCGGATGCCGTGGACGGCCACATAGACCGTGCCACCGCCGAGTACGGCATATACGCACAGGAAGATCGTCAAGGCGAGGGTGCCGGATGAGGCGACGCCCAGAGTGATACCGACAGCCATCACGCCGGTTATAGCCGATATCAGCAACCAGGCGAAGGCCAGGCCGATCCGGCGGCTCCAATAGGCTGGGCCCCGTTTCAGCCAGGTAAGCCCAACTCCGTGCAGTGGCCTGGGTGGTAGGCGCCATGCCGGGGGCATGGGTGGCTCGTCAGCCGAAGATTCCATGCCACACTTTCTTCGCTGTGTTCTCAGCCTTGTCCCGCATTCCCTTTACGTCGTTCTTCCACCATGCCTTACTGGCGTCCGCAAAGCCTTCTCCGATACCGACGATGACGCCGTCCTTGTGAATGTGGTCGCTGAAATGGGCGTTGTGGGTGAGTTCATAGCCGTAGGTTCCGACGCCGTAACCGACGCCTACCGCCACCACCACGCCTGCCGCGACAGTGGCTGCCGGGGCCCCCACCGGCACAAGGCCCTCCACGACGACGCCTGCCGCCAGTCCGGCCACCGCCGGGCCGCCGTCCTTGACCAGGGACTCGCGCCAGGACCAGCCCTTTTCATGGTCTTCCTGCATTTGGTAATAGACCAGGCCCGCGGTGAGGGCGCCGCTGAGCGGGCCCAGGGCGCCGTACGCCCCCATCTTCCAGCCGCGGGATTCATGCGCGATCTCCCCCAGCGTGATCCTCGCTCCGCGGCTCCCCTTGAACTTGCTCATCCAGCCCTCGACGGACGCGACCTTGAGGCGCTGTTCGATGACTGCGGCTCGAGCGGCGCGGCGGGCCTGGAAGTGCTCGTCCCATTCCGCGCTGCCCGGGGTGGCCGATGTGGGATTGTTCTTGAGGCCCTTCACCTCTTTTTCCAGCAATGCGAGTTTCTTCCGATGGGCCTCGGACAGGGCAGCCGGTACGGTGTACACCCCGCGGAGCACTTCGGCCAGGGTGAGTCCGTCCGCTTTGCTCAGCCCCTGAGTGGAGCCGCCGGGAATGATCTGTCTGGACACCGCGTCAAGGTGCTCGGTCGCCAACTTGCGGGCGGTGTCGGCGCGTTTCAGTGCCTTGTCCCGGCCGGTCTTGTATGTGGCCAGGGCGTGCTCGTCCGTGCCCTCCGCTCCGCCCCTGCTGTCGAGCAGGCCGGTGACCGTCTCATGGGCGATGCCGAAGGCATCGATGAGGCGCGTGAGCGCGGAACTCAGCGCGGCGTCCGCTACGTTGGGAGCCGGGTGGGATACCAGATGCTTGAATTGGTCGAGGTGTATCGCCTCGCCATGGAATCTTTTGCCCAAGTCGTCGATGTGGTCGATCGTGGCGTGGAGTTTGTCGGTCATGCTCGGTCTTCTTCCGCGTGCGACAGGGAAGTCGGGTCCACGGATATGACGGACATGCCCGCCCGGCCGTAGAAGACTTTTAACGCTCCTATGGGCAGTGCCACCCATGGCTGATCCGGGCCAAGGCAGGAAACCAGCCGCTCGGCGGAAGTGAACGCCCGACCGCAGAAATCACCGGACGCCGTCCGGCGTGTTTCGAACGCGACCTCGTTTTCCCCGCCGTCCACCGAGCGGGGATGCGCGGGTGCGAGGACGATGCGGTCGTCGGGCAGTGATGTATTCGACAGCGGTGCATTCAAGGGCGGAACTCCCGCCAGGCCGGGGCGACTTGACTGTGATCACCCTAGGCAGGGTTCAGGCCGGCAGTCCAGGAAAAGCAGGCCGGCCGCGCGTCAAGGGTGCGTTAGTGCACCGGATTTGAAGTGCGCAGCCCCCGCAGTATGAGGTCGCACACCGCGTCGAAGGCGGCGTCGATTTCGGGCCGGGACCACTCGGGCGCGTATGCGGGGTCATGGAAACGGCCCGTCGCGTCCCATATCGCGCGAGCGGTGCGGGCGGGGTCGTCGGCGGTGAACTCGCCCTGGCGGACGCCGCTTTGGATGATCACCGCGAGCTGGCCGATCATCGTCTCGATGTGCCGGTCGACCGTTGTGCTGTTCTCGCCGACGAGGACCATATACGTCGCGAACAGCTCCGGGTCGTCCCCCGCCTTGCGCCGCTTCGAGGCGAAGAGTGCCGCCAGCCAGTCGCGCAGCCGGAGGCCGGCCGGGCCGCCCGCCTCGGCGATCGCGGACAGCTCGGCGTGCGACTGGTCGAGCCAGCGGCCGGTCACGGCCTCCCGCAGCGCGGCCTTGCTGCCGAAGTGGCGGTAGACGCTGCCGTGGCTGACCCCCAGGGCCCGTGCTACATCGACCACGGTGGCCTTGGCCGGGCCGAAGCGGCGCAGTACGTCCTCGGTGGCTTCGAGGATGCGGTCGGGGGTCAGGGTCTCGGGCGGCATGGGGTGCAACGGTCCTTTCGGTCGCGGTCACCGACCGGTCGAGCGTAACGGGAGGTGCCAAGGTACTCCGCCCGACCAGGGCTACCGCTCGCTGTCCAGGTGCGCCATCTGCTCGGCGGGGTAGCGCTCGCCGGCCGCCGCGCCGGTCGGGACGGCCTGCTCGATGGCGGCGAGGTCGGCGGTGCCCAGGGTGACGTCGAGTGCGCCCAGTGCCTCGGTGAGCCGGTCGCGGCGGCGGGCGCCGACCAGCGGCACGATGTCCTCGCCGCGTGCGAGGACCCAGGCGATGGCGGTCTGCGCGACGCTGGCGCCGCGCTCCTCGGCGACCTTGCGCAGGGCGTCGACCAGGTCCAGGTTGCGCTGGAGGTTCTCGCCCTGGAAGCGCGGGCTCATGCCGCGGAAGTCGTTCGCGGCGAGCTTCCGGTCGCGGTCGAAGTGGCCGCTGATCAGGCCGCGGGAGAGCACGCCATAGGCGGTGACGCCGATGCCCAGCTCCCGGCAGACCGGCAGGATCTCCTGCTCGATGCCACGGGAGATCAGCGAGTACTCGATCTGCAGGTCGGCGATGGGGGCGACGGACGCGGCCCGGCGGATGGTGTCGGCACCGACCTCGGAGAGACCGATGTGCCGCACGTGCCCGGCCTCGACCAGTTCGGCGATCGCGCCGACCGTCTCCTCGACCGGGACGTCCGGGTCGACCCGGGCGATGCGGTAGATGTCGATGTGGTCGGTGCCCAGGCGCTGGAGCGAGTAGGCGGCGAAGTTCTTCACGGCGGCGGGGCGGCCGTCATAGCCGGACCAGCCGCCGTCCGGATCGCGCAGGGCGCCGAACTTCACGCTGGTGAGCGCCCTTTCACGGTGGGCGGCGCCCGCGCCGCGCAGCGCCTCGCCGATGAGCAGCTCATTGTGGCCCATGCCGTAGAAGTCGCCGGTGTCCAGCAGGGTGATGCCCGCGTCCAGGGCGGCGTGGATGGTGGCGATCGACTCGGCGCGGTCGGCGTCGCCGTAGAGGGCGGACATGCCCATGCAGCCGAGTCCGAGGGCGGAGACCTGGGGGCCGGTGGTGCCAAGAGTGCGGTGCAGCACGGGGGGCTCCTTTGTGAGCGAGGAAGGGGTGCCCGGACAGAGTGACACATGGAATGACAGATTTCAATATCTGTCATTCCATGTGCACTCCTCTGCTCCTGTGCTGCCGCGTCAGCGGACCTGGCGTGGCAGCCGCAGGCTCAACGCCACTGTCACCGCCGCCGCCACCAGCTGCACGGCGAGCGTGATCGTCAGGGCGTCCCGCATCCCCATCGACGGCGTCAGCGACAGGAAGAGCGTCCCGAGGCTGGCCACGCCCAGCGCCATGAACGACTGCTGGGTGGTGACCATGACCCCGCCGCCGACCCCCGCCTGGGCGACCGGCACCTCGCTCAGCACGGTGCGCATCGTCAGCGGGAACAGCAGCCCCTGGCCCAGCCCCTGAACGGCCAGCGCCGGAGCCGTGCCCCAGCCGTTCAGCCCGTCCCAGCCCCAGTGGAAGGTGGCGATCAGTGAGAGCAGGCCCGCCGTCTGGAGCAGCGCCCCGGTCGTCACCGCTCTGCGCCCGAAGCGCGCCGCGAGGCGCTGGCCGGCCATCGAGGCGGCGAGGAAGGCCAGGCACAGCGGCACCAGCGCCAGCCCCGCCGCCATCGGGCCGAGCCGCAGCCCCTCCTGCAGAGCCACCGCGATGACGAACATAAAGCCGCCCCAGCCGAGGCAGAACGGCATGATCAGCGCCAGCCCGCTGCGCACCGAGTGGATGCGCAGCAGCGAGGGCGGCACCAGCGGGGTGCGCCCCGAGCGCTCGGCGCGCCACTCCACCGCCAGGAACGCCGCCGCCGCGAAGGGGAACACCGCCAGCAGCAGCCACGACCAGACCGGCCAGCCCGCCGCCCGGCCCTCGGTCAGCGGCAGCAGCAGCGATATGAGCGTCAGCGAGAGCAGCACGGTGCCCGGCCCGTCCACCCGCGTCGGGTGCTCCGAGCGCGTCTCCGGCACCTGTCGCAGCGCCAGCAGCAGCGCGGCCGCCGCCACCGGTGCGTTCACCAGGAAGATCGCGCGCCAGCCGGTGCCCGCTATGTCCATGGAGACCAGCACGCCGCCCAGCACCTGGCCGACCGCGCTGGACACCCCGGCCGTGGCGCTGTACATGCTCAGCGCCCTGACGCGGGGCTGGCCGCTCGTGGTGGCCTGGATGGTCGCCAGCACCTGCGGCAGCATCAGCGCCGAGGCCGCGCCCTGCGCGACCCGGGCGGCCACCAGCGTCCAGGCATCCGGGGCGAGGCCGCAGGCCACCGAGGTGAGCCCGAAGGCCGCCGTGCCCCACAGGAACAGCCGCCGACGGCCGAGCATGTCGCCCAGCCGCCCGCCGAGCACGAGCAGCACCGCGTACGCCACGCCATAGCCGCCGACGACCATTTCGAGCATCGCGGGGCCCGCGTGCAGATCGTGGTCGATGGTGGGCAGGGCCACATTGACGATGAAGGCGTCCACCATCGGCAGCGCGGCGCCGAGGAGTACGGTCAGCAGGCCCAGTCCGCCGAGGGCGGGGGAGGAGCCGGAAGGGGCGGAGGAGGTAGGGGCGGGAGGGGTCGAGGCGGCCCGCTGCGGAGCGGGAAGGGCGGCGGCTGTACGGATTTCGCTCACGGATACAAGGATTGCGGCGACGGCAGCCTGGTACCAGAGTCTCCTTATCCTGGTACCAGCAGTACCTGGTAACCCGCTGGCCAGTCCCGCACTCTGGAGGCATGACCACGATGGTGCTTGACCCCCCGGCCCCCGCCGCCGACGCCATACGGCGTACCGAGCTGGCCGCCTTCCTGCGCAGCCGCCGCGAGCGGATAACGCCGGAGCAGGTGGGCCTGCCGCGCGGCGTCCGGCGCCGCACCCCGGGCCTGCGCCGCGAGGAGGTCGCGCAGCTCGCCGCCGTGGGGGTCACCTGGTACACGTGGATGGAACAAGCCCGCGACATCCAGGCGTCGGTGCAGGTGCTGGACTCCATCGCCCGAGCCCTGATGCTCGGCCGTGATGAGCGATCCCACCTCTTCGCCCTTGCCAATGTCACCGATCCGCTGCCGGAGACCGCGTGCACCGGGGTGCCCGAGTCGCTGCAACAGATGCTGGAGCAGCTGGAGCCGTTCCCCGCCTGTGTGCAGAACGCCCGCTACGACATCCTCGCCTACAACCGCTCCTACGGGCAGCTGCTCTGCGACCTGGACGCCCTTCCCGTGACGGACCGCAACTGCATGTGGCTCGCCTTCACCAACCCCGACTGGCGCGCCCGCGTGGTCCACCACGAGGAGACGATCCGGCTGATGACCGCCAAGTTCCGGGCCGCGATGGCCGAGCATGTGGCCGAGCCCGCCTGGAAGTGCCTGGTCCAGCGGCTCCACGAGGCCTCGCCCGAGTTCCGGGAGACCTGGGCGCGGCATGAGGTCCTGCACGATGCCGCCTCGCGGACCAAGGCCTTCCAGCACCCCGAGGTCGGCCTGCTCCGGGTGCGCCACAGCAGCCTGTGGATCGGCCCCAACCACGGTCCCCGGCTGAGCACCTACACCCCGGTCGACGAGGAGTCCCGCGAGCGCCTGGAGCAGCTCCACCGGCTGGCGTCGGCCGGACGGCCGGCCGCCCGCTGAGCCGGATGGGGGACACCGGATGGGGGACAATGGACGGTCGTCCCTCCCATCCCGCACGACCGAGCCCATCCCGCACGACCGAGGAAGCCTCTCCATGACGCAGCTCCAGATCGGCCCGCACTCGGTGCAGCCGCCGGTGGTCCTGGCCCCTATGGCGGGGATCACCAACGCTCCCTTCCGCACGCTGTGCCGGGAGTTCTCCGGCGGCAAGGGGCTGTTCGTCAGCGAGATGATCACCACCCGGGCGCTGGTCGAGCGGGATGCCAAGACCATGCGGCTGGTCCACTTCGACGGCACCGAGAAGCCGCGCTCCATCCAGCTCTACGGCGTCGATCCGGTGACCGTGGGCCAGGCCGTCCGCATGATCGTGGACGAGGATCTGGCCGACCACATCGACCTCAACTTCGGCTGCCCGGTGCCCAAGGTCACCCGCAAGGGCGGCGGCTCCGCCCTGCCCTACAAGCGCAACCTGCTGCGCTCGATCCTGCGCCAGGCGGTCGGCAACGCCGGTTCGCTGCCGGTCACCATGAAGATGCGCAAGGGCATCGACGACGACCACCTCACCTACCTCGACGCCGGGCGGATCGCCGTCGAGGAGGGCGTCACCGCCATCGCCCTGCACGGCCGGACCGCCGCCCAGCACTACGGCGGCACCGCCGACTGGGAGGCCATCGCCCGGCTGAAGGAGGCCGTCCCCGAGATCCCGGTGCTCGGAAATGGCGACATCTGGTCGGCCGAGGACGCGGTGCGGATGATGCGCCACACCGGCTGTGACGGCGTCGTGGTGGGGCGCGGCTGCCTGGGGCGGCCCTGGCTGTTCGGCGATCTGGTGGCCGCCTTCGAGGAGGGCGGTGGGCCCGGCGCCGCCGCGCCCACCCTGCGCGAGGTGGCCCGGGTGATGCTGCGCCATGCCGAGCTGCTGGGCCGGTGGCTGGAGAGCGAGGAGCGCGGTGTCATCGACTTCCGCAAGCATGTCGCCTGGTACACCAAGGGCTTCTCGATCGGCTCGGAGCTGCGCAAGAAGCTCGCGATCACCTCGTCCCTGGCCGAGCTGGACGCCTTGCTGAGCGAGCTGGATCTCGACCAGCCCTGGCCGCCGGGCGCGGACGGTCCGCGCGGGCGGACCTCCGGCCGCAACAGGGTGGTGCTGCCGGACGGTTGGCTGGACGACCCCTATGACTGCGCGGCCGTGAGCGCGGACGCGGAACTCGACACCTCCGGGGGCTGAGAGGGCCGGCGGAGCCTTCTCCGAGGCCCACCAAACGGCGTGATTCTCGCCACCTCTGATAGGGCTTGCGCTCAGATGAGCGATCTCGGCGGGGATGCATCTTCCAAAGGGTGGCACTGAGTGCCATCATTCTTGGGTTTACGAATTGACGACTCATGGCCCGATTTATCGACACCCTGTGATCGGTCGAATGTTTTCCGTGCTGCCGTGTTCAAGATGTAAATGATCTGCAGCGCCATCTCAATCGGGCGGGCGGCTTTCGATCTGTTGGCGGACGGGCGGTTACGACCCCATGACGATGGAGTGGACCTCCTCAGACGCCTTCGATCTGGGTACGCTCCCCGCCGTCAGGGCAGCCCTCCCCACCTGCGTCCGGGAGGCCCCAGTGAGGAGTCGAGTCCCGTGCCGGTAAACGAAGATCGCCAGAAGTTCGTCTACGACTTCACCGAGGGCAACAAGGACCTCAAGGACCTGCTCGGCGGAAAGGGTGCCAACCTCGCCGAGATGACCAACCTCGGTCTGCCCGTGCCACCGGGCTTCACCATCACCACCGAGGCGTGCAAGGTCTACCTGGCCGGGGGCCAGGAGCCCCCGGCACTGCGTGACGAGGTCACCGCCCATCTCGACGCGCTCGAGCGGCGGATGGGCAAGAAGCTCGGCCAGGCAGACGACCCGCTGCTGGTCTCGGTCCGTTCGGGCGCCAAGTTCTCCATGCCCGGGATGATGGACACCGTTCTGAACATCGGGCTCTCCGACGAGTCGGTGGCCGGGCTCGCCGCCCAGGCCGGTGACGAGCGGTTCGCCTGGGACTCCTACCGCCGCCTCATCCAGATGTTCGGCAAGACCGTGCTGGGCGTGGACGGCGACCTCTTCGAGGAGGCGCTCGAGGAGGTCAAGCGGACCAAGGGCGTCAGCACCGATGTCGAGCTCGACGCCGCCGATCTCCGCGGCCTGGTCGGGGAGTTCAAGGATATCGTCGGCAAGGAGACCGGCCGGGACTTCCCGCAGGACCCGCGCGAGCAGATGGACCTCGCCATAAGGGCGGTCTTCGACTCATGGAACGGCGACCGCGCCAAGCTCTACCGCCGCCAGGAGCGCATCCCCGGCGACCTGGGCACGGCCGTCAACGTCTGCTCCATGGTCTTCGGCAACCTCGGCCCGGATTCAGGTACGGGCGTCGCCTTCACCCGTGACCCGGCCAGTGGCCACCAGGGCGTCTACGGCGACTACCTGGAGAATGCCCAGGGCGAGGACGTGGTCGCCGGCATCCGCAACACCGTGCCGCTCGCCGAGCTGGAGCGGCTGGACAAGACCTCCTACGACCAGCTGATGCAGATCATGCAGACGCTGGAGACGCACTACCGCGACCTGTGCGACATCGAATTCACCATTGAGCGCGGCACGTTGTGGATGCTGCAGACCCGGGTCGGCAAGCGCACCGCCGGTGCCGCCTTCCGGATCGCCACCCAGCTGGTGGACCAGGGGCTGATCAGCGAGGCCGAGGCGCTGCAGCGGGTGACGGGCGCTCAGCTGGCCCAGCTGATGTTCCCGCGGTTCGACGAGAAGGCCAAGGCGGATCTGCTGGGCCGGGGCATCGCCGCCTCGCCGGGGGCCGCCGTGGGCAAGGCGGTCTTTGACTCCTACACCGCCGTCAAGTGGTCGCGCTCGGGCGAGAAGGTCATCCTGATCCGCCGGGAGACCAACCCCGACGACCTCAATGGCATGATCGCCGCCGAGGGCATCCTGACCTCGCGCGGCGGCAAGACCTCGCACGCGGCCGTGGTGGCCCGCGGCATGGGCAAGACCTGTGTGTGCGGCGCCGAGGAACTGGACGTCGACACCAAGCGGCGCCGGATGGAGGCCCCGGACGGCACGGTCATCGAGGAGGGCGACGTGGTCTCCATCGACGGCTCCTCCGGCAAGGTCTACCTCGGTGAGGTCCCGGTCGTGCCGTCCCCGGTCGTGGAGTACTTCGAGGGCCGGATGCACGCGGGCGCCGACGACGCGGACGGGCTGGTGCAGGCGGTGCACCGGATGATGGCCTTCGCGGACCGGATGCGCAGGCTGCGGGTGCGGGCCAACGCGGACAATGCCGAAGACGCCGCGCGCGCCCGCCGGTTCGGCGCCCAGGGCATCGGGCTGTGCCGCACCGAGCACATGTTCCTGGGCGAACGGCGGGAGTTGGTCGAGCGGCTGATCCTGGCCGACACCGACGCCGACCGCGATGCGGCACTCGGTGCCCTGCTGCCGCTGCAGAAGGCCGACTTCGTGGAGCTGTTCGAGGCCATGGACGGACTGCCGGTCACCGTCCGCCTGTTGGACCCGCCGCTGCACGAGTTCCTGCCGGACATCACCGATCTGTCGGTACGGGTGGCGCTCGCCGAGGCCCGCCATGAGCCGCACGAGAACGACCTGCGCCTGCTCCAGGCCGTGCACAAGCTGCATGAGCAGAACCCGATGCTGGGCCTGCGCGGGGTCCGCCTCGGCCTGGTCATCCCCGGCCTGTTTGCGATGCAGGTACGGGCCATCGCCGAGGCGGCGGCCGAGCGGCGGAACGCCAAGGGCGACCCGCGCGCCGAGATCATGATCCCGCTGGTGGGCACGGTCCAGGAGCTGGAGATCGTCCGGGACGAGGCCGAGCGCGTCATCGCCGAGGTCGAGCGGGCCACCGGCACCGAACTGCGCCTGACCCTCGGCACGATGATCGAGCTGCCCCGGGCCGCGCTGACGGCGGGTCAGATCGCCGAGGCGGCCGAGTTCTTCTCCTTCGGGACGAACGACCTCACCCAGACCGTGTGGGGCTTCTCCCGCGACGATGTCGAGGCGAGCTTCTTCACCGCCTACCTGGAGAAGGGCATCTTCGGGGTCAGCCCGTTCGAGACCATCGACCGGGACGGCGTCGGCTCGCTCGTCCGGGCGGCCGCCGAGGCCGGCCGGGCCACCCGCCCCGACCTCAAGCTCGGCGTCTGCGGCGAGCACGGCGGCGATCCGGAGTCGGTGCACTTCTTCCATGAGGTGGGCCTCGACTATGTCTCCTGCTCGCCGTTCCGGATCCCGGTGGCGCGCCTGGAGGCGGGCCGGGCCGCGGCGATCGGCGCGGTGAGCGACACCCGCTGACCGGCAGGCAAGCACCGGAGCCGTCATCAGGGAACCCCGACCCTCAGTTCCGCCGGCGGCTCCGGAAACCGTGTCGGCCGGTACGGCGCCACCGCGGGCGTAACCCGCGCGTAACGCGCGGGGCACCTCGTGGACGCCCCGGAACCGGAGCGGGCATGGCGGAGGGGCGGCGCCCGTGCGGGAGCGCCGCCCCTCGTTAACTCCCCCACCGGGAGTTGTTGCCGCCCGCATCGGCTCGGGCGGCAACTCGCATACTCAGCGGCCGCTTTTTTGCTCGCCACCCCCCACGGGAACGAGCCGGGGCGGCCCTGAGTGCCTGAATAGGATTTCGCTTCAGGGGTGTTCGCCGCGAGGCCTTTCAACTGTGGCCAAAAGGGCGTGGTAACAGCACGTATCGGTGTGCATACTCAGTGGGCGGGGGGTGACGGCGGATGTCTCATGTGGGGGTTTGGTGCTGCGTGTCCATTTCACTCAACTCGATCTGGCCCGGTTGCGCCTGGCCGGCGACCCGGACGTGCTCTGGGAATCCGTATTGAGTCTTCATCGGTTGCGGGACAAACAAGGGGAGTCGATCTTCGGCGATTGGCGCTCCGAAACCCGTACTCGGTTGAATAGTGAAACTCGGCTTCTGGCGCCGCTGGTTCCCCCACGTGGCTATTTCCCGGACTTCCTGACACCTCCTGAGGGCGTACTCGGACTCGAGTCCGGCATACAGGCGCTGCGTGCCACCCCGGCCGACCGGGTGCACGAGGAGCTGAGCAGACTGTCCACCGTCCGCACCCTGCCGGCTTGGATACGATCGCTCGCCGAGGGCGACACCCGGGCCTTCGGCAAGCTGATCGGAGCGCTGCATGCCTACCACGAGGCCGCCATAGCGCCCTACTGGCCGCACATCCAGGCGCAGATCGAGGCCGACCGCGCGGTGCGCGGCCGGGCGCTGCTGGACGGTGGCGCCGACGCCCTGCTGTCCTCGCTGCCGCCCACCATGCGCTGGCAGCCGCCGGTGCTGGAGGCCGACTACCCGGCGGACCGTGATCTGTATCTGAACGGGCGGGGGTTGCTGCTGGTTCCGTCTTTCTTCTGCCGGGGCAACCCGGTGACCTTCCAGAACCCCGAACTCACCCCCGTGCTCGTCTATCCCGCCCGGCATATGTCGGAGTCGGCCCCGGCCGTCCAGGCCGCGCCGCAGTCGCTGGGCAAGCTGGTCGGCCACACCCGCTCGGCGGTGCTGGGCTCGATCGGCGGCGGCTGCACCACCAGTGAACTCGCCCGCAGGGTAGGGGTGTCGGCGGCCTCGGCCAGCCAGCATGCGGGCGTGCTGCGCGAGGCCGGGCTGGTGCTGACGCTGCGCAATGGCAGCGCGGTGATGCACACCCTGACCCCGCTGGGCGCCGCCCTGCTGCGCGGCGGCCACCGGAGCCCGCAGGGCCGGCGGCTTCAGTCATCGATCCCCGAACGCTCGACTCCCGCCACGATGTAGCGCTGGAGCAGCAGGAACACCAGCAGCAGCGGAAGGATCGACACCGCCGCCGCGATGAACAGCTCATGCAGATTGACCGTTTGCGCGTTGCTGAAGGCCGACAGGGCGACCTGTACCGTCCAGGCGTCGCGGTCCTGCCCGATGAC
This sequence comes from Streptomyces xingningensis, assembly GCF_054957865.1. NCBI lineage: Bacteria > Bacillati > Actinomycetota > Actinomycetes > Kitasatosporales > Streptomycetaceae > Streptomyces > Streptomyces xingningensis. The sequence continues at coordinate 129,080 of NZ_JBDJPF010000006.1, read as the reverse complement.
CAGCGGCCAGAGGAAGGCGTTCCAGGCGCCGATGAACACAATGGTGCCGACCGCCGCGAAGACCGGCCGCGAGTTGGGCACCACGATCCGCCAGTAGGTGCGCCAGTAGCCGAGCCCGTCCACCTGTGCGGCGTCCTCCAACTCCCGGGGAAAGCCCAGGAAGTACTGCCGGAAGACAAAGCAGGCAAAGGCGCTGAAGACCGTCGGCACGATCAGCCCGCGCAGCGTGGAGACCCACCCCAGCGAGGAGACCAGCACAAACGACGGGACGAAGGTGACCGCCGCCGGCACCATCAGGGTGCCCAGGATCGCATAGAAGACGGCATTGGCATGGCGGTAGGGGATGCGGGCCAGGCCATAGCCGGCCAGCGAGGCCAGCAGCACGGTGCCGACGGTGGTGAGCACGGCGATCAGCGTGGAGTTCAGCAGGGCGTGTGCCATCGGCACATCGGGGTCGTCGAAGAGCTCGCGGACATTTGACCAGTGCAACTCGCCGGGGAACAACCGCCAGTCGGGCGAGGTGATATCCGACTCGGTGGCGAGGCCGTTGCGCACCAGCAGATAGAAGGGGATGAGGAACAGTACGGCCAGCGCGATCAGCAGTATCAGCCGCACCGCGCGCCCGACCCGTACCAGGGCGTCCTGCATGGCGTCATTCCTCCTTGCGGCCGAGGCCGAACCAGCGGGCCTGAACCACCGTCACCACCGCGATGATCAGGGCGAGTACGACCGCACCCGCACTGCCCAGGCCCAGGTTCTGCCCCTGCCCGAGCGCGGTGTAGTAGAGGTAGACCAGCGGCGGCCGGGCGTAGGGCGGGTAACCCCGGGCGTTGGACAGCAGGTTGAAGAACTCGTCGAAGGCCTGGAAGGCATTGATGACCAGCAGCAGCGCCACCGCCACCGAGGTGCCGCGCAGCGCGGGAAAGGTGATGTGGCGGAAGGTCTGCCACCCGGGCCGCGCCCCGTCCAGCGCCGCCGCCTCATAGAGCCGCACCGGGATGCGCTGCAGTCCGGCCAGGAACAGCACCATATAGAAACCGGCCTGCAGCCACAGCCGTACAGTCACGATGACCGGCCAGTACCAGGGCGGATGGGTGGTGGACAGCCAGGCGACGGGCTCGGTGCCGAACCAGCCGAGCACGGTGTTGGCGAGTCCGAACCGCACCCCATTGAAGATCGACAGCTTCCAGATCAGCGCGGCGACCACATAGGAACAGGCGGTCGGCAGAAAGAAAACCGACCGGAAGAACGCCTGGGCGAAACGCAGTCGGTTGACGGCCAGGGCCAGGCCCAGGGACAGCGCGAAGGTGGTGGGCACGATGAAGGCGGTGAAGACCGCGAAGGTGGCCAGGGAGGAGCGGAAGGCCGAATCGCCCAGTATCTCCGTGTAGTTGTCCAGGCCGATGAAGTTGCTGGGGGTGACGGTGTTGTGTGCGTCGAAGAAGCTGAGGAAGACGCTCCAGCCGAGCGGGACATAGGTGAACAGGAGGAGGCCGAGAGCGAACGGGCCGACGAATACCCAGAACCAGAGGGTATGGTTCCGCTGTCTGCTAGGGGCCACTCAGGGCTTCTTCCGTAGGCGTCCCAGCTCGGCCTCGGCCTTGCGCACCGCCGCCTTCAGCTGGGACTCCGGGTCGGCACTGTCCTTGATGATCCGGCTGAGGGCGTCCTGATAGGCGGTCCGCGCGGCGTCCGTCCACAACAGGGGCTGGGCATGGCCGTGTTCGGTGGCGAACCGCACCGCATCGGCGGCCGGGCCCTGGCGCAGCTTGTCCGCCTTGGTGGCGAGCGAGGTGCGGGCGGGAATGTGGAAGCCATAGGAGAGCGCGAAGTCCTGCTGGAGGTCGGTGCGTTCGATCCACAGCCACTTCACATAGGCCTTGGCCGCGTCCCGGTGCCCGCTCCGCGCGCTCACCGCGGCCGCATACGCCCCCACCGGAACGGCGGGCTTGCCGTTCGGCCCGTCCGGTGGAAAGGGCAGTACCCCGAAGTCGTCGCCGAGCGCCTTTTTGATCTGCGGCAGCGCCCATAGCCCGGACCACTGCATCGCGGTGAGCCCCTGGATGAACGCGGACGGGTCGGACCAGTCGCTGGGCGCGCCCAGCAGCAGGGACTTGTCGGCGTACAGTCGGCGGATCTTGGCGAGGGCGCGGGCGGCGGCCGGATCGTCGAAGCCGACCTTGCCGTCGGGGGTGATCAGGGACAGCCCGGCCGCGTGCAGCGGGGTGCCGTCCAGGACGCCGGCGCCGCCGTCATTGCCGAGGAAGAGCCCCTTGGTCTTCCGGTCGGTGAGCTTGCGCGCCGCGTCCACCAGCTCGTCCAGCGTTCCCGGCGGCCGTACGCCCGCGGCGTCCAGCAGGCTCTTGCGGTAGTAGAGCAGCTGGGTGTCGATGGTCTGGGGGATGCCCCAGATCCGGCCGTCGTAGGTCTTGGGGGCGAGCACGGCCGGGTTGTAGTCGCCCTTGGTGCTCTCGATCAGATCGGTGAGATCGACGACCTGCCCGCCCCGGATCTGCTCCAGGGTCGGTCCGTTGACCTCGAAGACATCGGGCCCGGAGTCGGTGAGCAGGGCGGCGGCGGTCTGCTGGTCGTAATTCCCGGGCCGCCACTGCACTTTGACGCTCGCGCTCCGGTAGGTCTCCGCATAGCGCCGGACGGCGCTTTCGGTGCCGGGCTCGCCATACTGGTGGTACCAGTGGGAGAGGCCAGGGTCCGAACCGGAGCCGCTCCGGCCGGTGTTGGAGCCACAAGCGGCGGTGAGGCCGCCGGTGAGGGCGAGGCCCGCACCGGCTGTCAGCAGCTGTCTGCGGTTGATCGGCAAGTCCCTGTCCTCTTATCTGGGTTGGGTGGTTTCCGGTCGTCAGTGATCGTACGGATCTCGGTCAACGATGGAGAGGGATTGCGGCAGGGATGTTGCCGGAGTATGTCAACAGTTGATATCGAACATAAATTCGATCAATCGAATCCTCGTATACCCTGAAATGACCTGTGCCGGGGGACCCGGCCAACGCCCTGGACTGCAGGAACGGAGCGCGCCACCATGCCTGGCCCCGATGTCACGGTCATCATCGCCGCATACAACGCCATGCCGTATGTGACCCGCAGTGTCACCTCCGTCCTTGACCAGACCCTGGGAGCGGACCGGATCGAACTGATCGTGGTCGACGACGGATCCACCGACGGCACGGCGGGCGAGCTGGACCGGCTGGCGGCCGGAGCGCCCCTGATGCGGGTGATCCACCAGCCGAACTCCGGCGGACCGGCCGGCCCGCGCAACCTCGGCCTGGACCGGGCCACCGGCCGCCATGTCTTCTTCCTCGACGCGGACGACCACCTGGGCCCCGAGGCGCTGGAACGCATGGTCGCCGCCGCCGACGAGAACGGCTCCGATGTCGTCCTGGGGCGGATCGTCGGGGAGGGCGGGCGCCGCGCCCCGCGCTCGATGTTCGGCCGCAACCAGCCCAGGACCGATGTCTTCGCCTCCCGCGTCTACTGGACGCTCAACCCGATGAAGCTGTTCCGGCGCGAGCTGATCGACCGGCTCGGACTCCGCTTCGAGACGGGGCTGTCCATCGGCGAGGACCAGCCGTTCACCGCCACCGCCTACCTCGAGGCCGCCGCGATCTCGGTGGTCGCGGACTATGACTGCCTGTACTGGGTCGCGCGCCAGGACGGCAACAACATCACCTCGCAGCCGCACGGCACCCGGATGCGGATGGACCTGTTCCGGCTGATGACCGAACTGGTGGCCAAGCGGGTCGGCCCCGGCACCGACCGGGACACCCTGATGCACCGGCACTTCGCCGTCGAACTGCGCGACGCCGTACTGCAGTTGTGCCGCGAGCCGCACCGCGAGGTGCAGGACAAGCTCCTCGGGGAACTGGGCGACCTGATCGCGCCGTACTACCACCAGGGCCTGGCCGCCAGGCTGCCCGCCGTGGTCCGGCTGCGCTGCCACCTCATCGAACACGGTCTCCTCGACGAACTGCTGACCCTGGTGCGCTGGGAACTGGACCGGGGAGCCGCCAGCTATGGCATCACCACCCTGGCCGCCACGGCCGCCGTGGGCCCGGAGATCCTCACCGAGAACGGCCGGGCCTACGCCCGCTACCCGTACTTCCGCGACTCCACGCTCAACATCCCCGACGACTGCTACGACATCACCGCCGAGCTGGGCGTCCGCCACCTGGTGGAGACCGCGGAACTCGACGCGTCCGGGCCGCTCCGCCTCACCGGCCACGCCTACCTGGCCCGAATAGCCACCCGGGACGTCACCACCGAACTCATCCTGCGCAAGCGCGGTTCCAGCGCGGAGTACCGGCTTCCCGTGCGCCACACCCCGACGCCGGGCCTGGGCGCGGACGAGGACGGCGGCCGCACCGACTACTCCACGGCCGGTTTCGAGGTGACCGTGGACCCGGCCACCGCCGCCGACGGCGCACCGCTGCCCGCCGGACTGTGGGACATATCCCTGGCCGTGGGCGCCCAGGGCATCGTCAAGGAGGCCCGCCTGGGCAGCCGCCGCGCCGACTCCGTGACCACCGGGACCACCACCCTGGTCACCCCGGACGGCACCCCGGCCGCGCTCTTCACCACCAAGCCCTACGGCAACCTCACCCTCGACCTCGGCGAAACCCGGCACCGCGTCCTGCCCCACCTGACCGTGACCGGCGCCGCCTGGGCCCCCGACGCCCCCGCCACCCTCGCGGTGACCGGGCAGTGCACCCTCGCGGGCCGGCCGGCCGGAGCGCTGACGGTACGAGCGGTGGGCCCCGAGGGCGCGGAACTGACCGCCCCCGTGGAGCGCACCGGCGACTTCACCGTCCACCTCCCCTGCACCACCCCCGGCGAATGGCGGTTCACCCTGCGCCTGGCCGTCCGGGACAAGCAGTGGTCCGTCCCCGTACCGCCGCAGCCGAAGCTGGAACCCGCCCGCTGGCAGCGGCTGGGCCTGCCCTGGTACGCCAAGCCGGTGCCGGGCAAGGACGCACTGACCCTGCGGGTCGGCAAGGTGGAGCTGCTGAAGGGGGTGCGCGGGCGTCTCAAGCGGCGTTAGCCGGTCAGCGCAGGGCGTAGCCGCCGTCGGGGTAGAGCGTCGAGCCGGTCATAAAGGTGTTGGTGAACAGGAAGTGCACCGCGTCGGCGATCTCGCGCTCGGTGCCGGGCCGGTGCAACAGGGCGTCCCGGCCGTACTGGGCGAAGCTCGCCGCACGCACCTCGGCGGGACGCTGCGCCCAGAGATTGCCGTCGACCGTGCCGGGGGAGACGACGTTGACGCGGACGGGCGCGAGTTCCACCGCGAGCCCGCGCCCGAGCCCCTCGATCGCCGCGTTGCAGGCCACGTAGGCGGGTGCGGCGGCCGGGGGGCGCACGCTCGCGGCACCGGACATCAGCACGACGGAGGCGTCCGCGGTCAGCTTGGGAGCCGCGTGCTTGACGGCGTGGTACTGCCCCCAGAACTTCGACACAAAGGGACTCTCGGCCTCGCTGTCGGTCAACTCCCGCATGGGGCCGACCTGGTAGGACGCGGCCGGCGTGAAGAGGTGGTCGATCCGGTCGATGCCGTCGAAGAACCCGGCCAGCGACTCCTGGTCGGTGTTGTCGACCACGCCCCAGGTGGCACGCTCCCCGAGCGACTCCGCGGCCGTCGCCAGCTTCCCGGCATTCCGTCCGCCGATCACGACATACGCGCCGTCGGCGATGGCCCGGCGGGCGACCTCCAGGCCGATGCCCGAACTTCCGCCGACGATGACGACATGGCGGTCGGCGAGCGGGGTGGCAGGGGCGGGGGAAGCCGTGGCGGTCATGCGGTTCGCCTTTCGGTGGGATGCGGATTCTGTCCGTCCGAACCCCATCGGTGATCACTTCATTCCGGCATTCCGGCATTCGGACTGCGGCCGTCGGCCATCGTGTCAGTCCCCGATGACACGATCTCCATCATGACGACGATCGAGCGCCCCATGCCGCCTCTCAACGCCGACGAGCGCACCACGCTGGAGAGCTGGCTGGACTTCTACCGCACCACACTGGCCATGAAGTGCGAAGGACTGAGCGACGAGCAGGTACGCCGCGCCTCCGTGGCTCCTTCACCGCTGACCCTTCTCGGCCTCGTTCAACACATGGCCGAGGTCGAGCGAAACTGGTTCCGCCGTGTCCTGACCGGCGAAGAGGTCGCGCCGATCTACGACCCGCATGCTGATCCCCATGGCCACGACGGCGGGTTCGATCTCACCGAGAGCGTCTCCTTCGAGATGGCCCGGGCGACCTGGCAGGCCGAGATCGCCCGCGCTCGGGCCAACTGCGCCGCTCGCGAACTGGAGCAGACCAGCCCGTTCATGGGCGGCGACGTGACCTTGCGGTGGATCTACACCCACCTGATCGCCGAATACGCCCGGCACAACGGACACGCCGACCTCATCCGCGAACGCATCGACGGCACCACCGGTGTCTGACCGGCCCGCTGTGCGGTTGCGGACCCTGGCCGATCTCGAACACCCGCGGTCACGGCCTGCGTTGTGGTTCAGCGTGCCGTGGTGGTGTGGTGCCGGTGCTGCGGGCCGAGGACGCGCAGCATGTCCAGGGCCTCGGTGCCGCCGGGCGGCGGGGTGAAGATCAGCAGTCGCTGGTCGGCGGCGGGTGTCGCCAGCACCTCGCAGTCGAACTCGATTTTGCCGAGCTCGGGATGTATGAGCCGGTACGGGTGTGATCTGCGCACCGCGACCTCGTGCCGGTCCCAGAGCGCCACGAACTCGGCGCTGGCCTCGCGCAGTCGCGTGACAAGTGCGCGGGACGGCGCGTCGTCCCCGCGGCGGGCCACCGCGGCGCGCAGGTCGGCGACCAGCTGCCGGGCGTGCTCCTCGTGCTCCTCGGCGGCGAAATGGTCCCGTACGTCCTGCTCGGTGAACCAGCGCAGCATGATGTTGCGGTCCTCGCGGGCCACCGTGCACACGCAGCCGAACAGCGCCTGCGCCATGTCGTTCTGCGCCAGCAGGTCGCCCAGGTCGCTCAGAATCTGGACCGGAACGTTGTCCAGCCGGTCGAGGAGGTACAGCATGCTCGGCCGCAGGTACTCCCCGGCCCGCGCCCCCTCCGGCGGGCGGTGCCCGGCGAGCAGGTACAGATGGTCCCGCTCGTCGATGGTCAGCCGCAGCGCGCGCGTCAGCGCGGTCAGCATCTGAACCGAGGGCTGCGGGCTCCTGGCCTGCTCGAGCCGCATGTAATAGTCGGCCGACATCCCGGCGAGCGCCGCGACCTCCTCGCGGCGCAGTCCCGGCGTACGCCGCCTCGGCCCCTCGACCAGTCCGACGTCCTGTGGAGCCAGCCGGTCCCGGGACCGGCGCAGGAAATCGGCAAGGTCCTCGCGTTGCATCCCCATGCCGGTAGTCATATCACCGTTCGTCGAACGCATCCTCGGACCGTCGGTCCTAGGTAGACCACTCCGCTCCCGGGCCGCCGAAGGCGATGGCAGGGTCGGGGTGTGGCCATCGAGGCGCGGTCGTCACCAGTCCGAACGAGGAAGAGCGGTGATCACATGATGAAGGCGGTACGACTCCACGAGTACGGCGGGATCGATGTCCTGCAGGTGGCGGAGGTGGAGCGTCCGGTTCCCGGCCCCGGGCAGGTGCTGGTCGAGGTTCGCGCGGCCGGGATCCAGCCCGGCGAGGCGGCGATCCGGCAGGGCGCGCTGCACGAGCGCTGGCCGGCGACGTTCCCCTCCGGGCAGGGCAGCGATCTGGCCGGCGTCGTGGTGGAGGCCGGCCCGCAGGTGCGCGGCTTCGCGGCGGGGGACGAGGTCCTGGGCTTCACCCACAGAAGGGCGAGCCACGCGGAGTTCGTCGTGGTCGACGACGTGAATCTGGTCTTCCGTCCGGAGGGACTGTCCTGGGACGTGGCCGGGTCGTTGCACGTGGCCGGCACGACCGCGTACGCCACCGTGTTCGCGGTGGACCCCGGACCGGCCGACACGGTCGTCGTGTCCGGTGCGGCGGGCGGCGTCGGTTCGCTTGCCGTGCAGCTCGCGCGGCGGCGCGGCGCCACAGTGATCGGGCTGGCGAGCGAGTCGAACCATGCCTGGCTGAAGGAGCACGGTGTCGTCCCGGTCGAGTACGGGGAGGGCGTGGCCGAGCGGATCCGGCAGGCCTCCGGCGGGACCGTCGACGCGTTCATCGACACGTTCGGCACCGGCTATGTGGACTTGGCAGTGGAGCTGGGCGTGCGGCCCGAGCGGATCAACACGATCCGCGACTGGCAGACGGCGGCCAGGGTCGGTGCGCGGACCTACGGAGAAAGCACGGCGGCATGCGCGGCCGTGCTCGGCGAGCTGGCCCGGCTCGCCGCGCGCGGGGAGCTCGAGGTGACGATCGCCCGCACCTACCCGCTGGAGCGGGTGCGGGACGCGTTCCGCGAGCTGGAACTGCGGCACACGCACGGCAAGATCGTGCTACGCCCCTAGGGCGGAGACGATGAAACGGACCCGCTCCTCGACGGATGACCGGGGGAGCGGGACCAGCTCATAGCCGTATTCCCCGTATGCCTCCACCATGCACTGATGGGTGCGCTCGGCCTCTTCCGGGCTCTGCCTGCGCTCGGCGTCCCGCCGGTAGATCTCCGGCCAGGGCGGCGCGATGAACACCCTCGGGCGGTACCGGAACCGCCGGGCCGCGCGGTGCAGGTGCTCCGGCACCGGCCGCCGCTCCAGGCGCAGATAGCCCACGATGTCCGGGATCCCGCGATCGAAGAACACCGGGCCCGCCGCGTCCTCGGCCAGGCGGTGGGAGCGCAGCTCCCAGCAGAGCATCAGCTCGGCGAACAGATCCGGATCGGCCCAGGGCAACGCGCCTCCCCCGATGGCCACTTGGTCCTGGATGATGCCCCGCCCCGCCTCCTGCGACCGCGCGTAACCGGCCTTCTGGAGATGGTCGATCAGGGTGCTCTTCCCCGACCCGGGCCCTCCGGTGATGACCGTGAAATGCAGTTCCGGATCCAATGGCATGCTGTCGCTCCTCCCTGTGCGTGAACCCGACCGTACCGGCGGGGCAGACACACTTGGCGCGTACACTCATCACGTATCGTGATCGACGGGGGAGTGCATCACATGGAACTGCGCCAAATCCGCTATTTCCTGGCGGTCGCCGAGGAACTGCACTTCGGGCGGGCCGCGGAACGGCTGCACATCGTCCAGCCGACCGTCAGCCAGCAGGTCCGGCGGCTGGAGCGCGAGCTCGGCCTGGAACTGTTCCACCGCACCACCCGCAATGTCACGCTCACCGCCGCGGGCGGTGCGTTCCTGCAGCATGCCCGCGCCATCCTGGCCGCCGAGCAGCTGGCCCTGGAGGGCATGGCCGAGCTGCGCACCGAACAGACCACGGAGCTGCGCATCGGCACCAACATCGGGCTGGGCACGCGGCTGGAGGCAGTGCTGGCGGCCCTGGCCGAGGACTCCCCGCGGACCGCGGTGGAACTCGTCAGCGCCCCGCCCGCCACCCGGCTCCAGCAGGTGCGGGACGGTGAGCTGGACGCGGCCTTCATCCGGGGCCCGTCCGAACACCCCGACCTCGACTTCATCCCCCTCTGGCAGGACCCGCTGGTCGCCGCCCTCCCGCAGTCCCATCCGCTGGCCGCCCGGGACACCGTCGACCTCGCCGACCTGGCGGGCATGCCGCTGCGCATCGTCCCCCGCGAGGTCAACCCGCACCTGGTCGACCTGATCACCGAAGCCTGCCGCGCCGCGGGCTTCGAGCCGGTGCTGGGACCCGCCTTCACCACCGACCAGGACACCCTGGCCGCGATCGGCGTCAGCGGGTCCGGCTGGACGGTCTACTACGCCGCCAAGGCCGCGATCATGCCGACCACCCTCACCGTCTTCCGCCCGTTCACCCCACCCGCCCCCGCCATGCGGAGTTACCTGGCGGTACGCCCGTCCACCCCTGCGCGGCGGCTGGCACCGCTGCTGGACGCGTGCCGGGCGCAGGGGGATTGAGCGGGGCGGGCGGGGGCCGTCACCCTCTTTTGTGGGGGATGCGCGAGAGATGGTCGGCCCACCCCCTGCGGTACTCCGCTTCTTGCTTCAGGGCCGCGTGGAGTTCGGTGTCCGTTCCGGCGACTTTGGCCCACTGGGCTCGTCCGACAGCTCCGTTGACGGCGCTCCGGAACCGGTCGCAGATACTGCATTCGTCCTGCGTGGGGTAGCAGGGCGGGCCACCGACATGCTGCACAGGGGGCAGAGGATTCAGCACGTGTGCCCCTTGTGGTTGAACATCGGGACGCGGGCCCTGAGTTGGTCAGTGCGGCTGACGGGACGATAGGTGGTGGTGTGCCACATCTTGCCGTCATCGAGCGGCTTCAAGGTGACCTGTTGCTGCTCTCTGTCCCAGGCAACTGCCGTGCCCGCACGGTCATATGAGGTGTCAGTGACCAGCATGCCGGGCGCGGGTACCCATCGGGCCATACCAGAGTGGTCCACCGTGAACGCGGCAGGGCGTTTCTCACCCACCAGTTACCTCCTTGCGGTAGATGCACCCGTCGGGTCGTGCGGACATTCCGACGCTGGACGGGTGGGGCGTGGTGCACCACTCAGTGCACCGTCTGAACGGGCACTGCGGGCCTCGAGGAGCCGGACGTTTAGGCGGACGTTTTCACCCACTGCGGGAGTCATGTGGCTACGGTGAGAGAGGGTGGACGACGGTTGTGAGGGGAAGCGCATGACAGGCAAAGCCGTGAGACGACCGGCGGGGTTACGGCGGGCTGCCGGATACACGCAAGAGACCTTTGTGAGGGCGTTCGCCGAGGAAGCCACTCACCTTGGCATCGATGCTTCCGTGAGCGTGCGACAGCTCCGCCGTTGGGAGCGTGAGAATCCCCCGCCGCTCCCTCACCCGGGTCAGCAGGTCGTGCTGGAAGCGATGTTCGGCGTACCGCTTGCCGAGATGGGCTTTGACGTCCCTTCCCATCGCGGGGCTGTCTCAGCGCCGATCAGTGACACCGGAGAGGTGAGGCGGAGGACGTTCGTCGCCGATGTCGGGGCTCTTGCCGCGGCGGCCGTTGGTTCCGCTCGCCCGGGCCCGAGACTCGGCTCGACCGATGTCGCGCGCCTGCGCGTATGGCTTGACGGCCTGTATTGGACGGATCACACGGCTGGCAGCGTGCCCGCCATGACGCAGGCGGACCGTCTCGAGGGCGAGATCACGGGCGCCCTCGCTGCCGCTTCGTACACCGGCCGCGTCGGTCGTGAGTTGCAGAGGATGCTTGCCGAGCTGCACGGTCATCGGGCGTGGTACGGCTACGACGGCGGACGGACCGATCAGGGACGGGCCGCCTGCATGGAAGCTCTCGCAGCGGCACAGTTCGTGGACGACCCGCTGCTGCAGATCTCCGTGTTGGAAACGCTCGTGCTGCTTGCCATCAAGGCAGAGAGGGTCTGGGAGGCCGCGAGCGCGGTCGAGAGCGCTTACCGGCTCGCCATGCGTGCGGGCGCCGGGCATACGGTGCGCCTTGTGATCGCGCTGCGGGACGCCAACGTAGCCACCCATGCAGGAGACCTGTCCGGTACTCGCCGGGCCCTGAGCCGGGCCGTCAACCATCAGGGGCGCGCAGACACGGACATCGAGGTGCCGAAGTGGGCTCGCTTCGCGGGCCCGTTCGAGGTCGACTATGCGACGGCGGACATGTACGTGCGGGCCGGGCAGCCTAAACGTGCCGTTCCATTCCTCCGGGCCGCCGTGCGCGCCATGGGCGATGACCTTGCCCGCAACAACGCCTCGTACCGTGTGAAACTTGCGCGAGTACTCCTTGAAGCCGGGGAAATCGAAGAGGCGTGCGCAGAGATGGCCGCCGTCCTCAACGCATGCGTCAGCATCGCCTCACCGCGGCTGCTGGGCAGGATCCGAGGGTTTCAGCGGGCCGTCGCCGGTATCGACAGCGCCACTGCCCGCGAATGCGGGGAGCGTATCCGAGGGAGCGCCACGTGACAGCGCAAGGGGGCATCACCGTAGAGCGCATGGACGGGTCGGCCGCTGCGCGGGCCGAGGGCGCGTTCAGGCTGGTCTACGCCGAGGCGTTCGCGGAACCGCCGTACAACGAGACCGCGGGCGGCGTCGCGGCCGCCTTCCGGCGCTTCCGGTCCCAGACCCGCAAACCCGCCTTCCGCGCCGCCCTGGCCCGTACCGAGGACGGTGAACCCGTCGGTATGGCGTACGGCTATCCGCTCGGCCCTAACACGGGCTGGTGGGACCAGCTGGCCGATCCCGTACCCGACGACATGCGGCGTGAGGACGGGCACCGCACATTCGGGCTCATGGAGCTTGCCGTTCGCGAACCGTGGCGTCGGCAAGGCGTCGCACGCCGCCTGCACGAGACACTGCTCGACGGCACCGGGGCCGAGCGGGCGCTGCTCAACGTCCATCCGGACAGCACGGCGGCGTCGGCCGCCTACGGGGCATGGGGGTACCGAAAAATCGGCGAGGCGCGCCCATGGGAGGGCGCCGGCCTCCATGATGTGATGCTGCTCGACCTGCGCTGAGCACGCCATGGGTTCCCCGCGCGCAGGGGGAGTGAGCGGGACAAAGCGGTGAGCGCGCGGCGGTTCCTGTCGGCGAGGACGCTGGTTCGCTCCCGCGGAGCAGCGTAAACCACGCAGCACGGTTGAGCTCCGGGCCCCCACGGGAGGAAATGGGGTCCTCAGCACCAACGGCACATGAGTGTCAATGCGTTCATGTCACGGCGCAGCTGCCCCGTAGAGGGCGGGCAGGTCGACCAGGAGAAGGTCGTCACGGCAGCCGACCGATTCGACCAGGTCGGGATGGAAGCCGTGCAGGGAGTACAAGGCCAACGTGGTGCCGGTGGTGTCGTACCCCTGGTCGGCGAGCAGGGTGCGGATGTGTTCCAGACGTTGCAGGTCTCCGGTGCCACGGCGGGCGGCGGTCGCCTTGGCCTCACCGAGCAGCGCGATCGTCGCGCGGGGGGACTGCGCTCGCTCGCCGGCAGCCAGGGCGATGACGTCGACCTCGTGCTTGGTACGGGCCTGTGGGTCGGCGACCTCGGTGGTGCCGACCGGGCCGGGCAGCCCGCCGGGCAGCAGCGGGTGGGCGTAGCGGCGGGTGAAGTCGCGTGCCAGGTCCTCGAAGTGCGGTCCGAGGATCTTGGAGTTGAAGGTCGGGGTGGCCTGCTGCCACACCTGCTCCGCGAAGCCCTGCTCCACTGCGGTCACCTGCGGCAAGGTGATCAGCTGATTGAAGCGGATGACCGGGTCGGCGAGCGTGATGACCGGGTGGCGGGAGCGCAGGACGTCCTGCTCGCGCCGGATGTATCCGGTCGACTCCAGTACCCCGAGAGGGTGGGCGACGGCGTTGCGCGGGCGCTCCAGGGCGGCACCGATCTTGCTGGGGGTGGTGGCGCCCTGGGCGATGGCGGTGAGGATGTCGTAGTACAGCGTGTGCTGCGTGATCCTGGGGTCCTCTCGCAGCAGATACTCGGTCTCGGTGCGCGAGTACACCGCTCGGCCCGGGTCGAGGAGGGTGCGTGCCAGCCAGGCATCGAAGCCGTCGTCCGGATGCGGGCGGGCAGCCACCGGCCGGTATCCGGGTGCACCGCCGAGGACCGCGTGCACTTTCAACGCGGTCAGCGGATCGGTGATCTGCCAGAAGGCCCGGCTGTCCCGGTAGTCGAAAGCCCCCAGCCGCAGATCGACCACGGCCCTGCCCCGCAGCGGCTTCGTCCCCGACAACAGTTCGTGCATGACACTCATCGCGGAGCCGCACAGGATCAGTCGCGGGCCCGGTCCGGCCCCGGGCCGGGCGCCGCGCTGGCGCTCGTCGTAGAGCTGCTGGAGCAGACCCGGGATCTCGGGTGAGTGCTGCAGCAGATACGGCAACTCGTCGATCACCAGCAGCGGATGCGACGAACGGGCCGTCACATCAAGGGCGTTGGACAGCACATCGCGCCAGTCGGTCAGCCGCAGGCTCCCCGCCCGCAAGCCGGCCCGGGCGGCGACCGCGTCGCTGAACCGCTGGATCGCGGGCAGCCGCCCTTCTTCCCGAACCGCCGTGACGTACAGTCCGCCGACCTGCTCGGACAGGGCCTGCAGCAGGTACGACTTCCCGTGCCGCCGACGCCCGGACACGATGCCGAGCCGCATCGCGGGATCCGGGTCGGCGAGGAACTCCGCGAGGAGGTTCCACTCGCGGTCCCGGTCGACCACATCATCAGGCTTGGCCGGCAGATCCTTGGTCACCGGGACTCCTTCAAACCGACTACGACACATCCCGTCCAAGTCTACTTCGACGAAAACCGTCGCACTGGATTTACTTCACCCCGCCACTGCCACCGCCGCCCGGCGCCGTACCGCCAGGTCCTGGGTGCCCACCGACACCGCCATATAGGCGTAGAGAGTGGAGGGGCCGAGCAGGCCGACCCCGGTCGTGTGGTCTATCCAGACGTCCAGACCGATGTGCGCGGCGAGGGAGGCCAGCCACAGTGCCACCGTCGCCGCGGTGCCCTTGCGGAGCGCGAGGCCCGCCGGGTCGCGCCACACGCGTACGGTGCGGGCGCGGAGTGCGCCGAAGGCCGTTGCGACGACGAGGGCCACCGCCAGCAGGATCACGGTCGCCGGGGACAGCGGGTGGGAGTCGGTCACCGACTTCACGCCGAAGGTGAGCGCCAGGACGCCGAGCACGCCGAGCAGGCCGAGCAGCCGGAGGTCCGCCGACTGGCGAACCGGGCGGGTGCGCAGCTGGCGGCGGAGGATCAGGGCGACGATGACGAGGCCGATGGCAGCGCTGGTGCTGTTGTTCATGCAGAAAGCTCCCCCCTGGTGAATCTTTGGCCACTGTATTGCGGGGGAGAGGGCGACATGAGGGTGGCATAGGGGGTCCCCGGCGCACCGCCGGGGCCCCTGTGCGGTCGCGTGGTCAGCGCGCCTCGGGCGTCCCGATGCGGAAGCGCAGGCGGCAGATCACCGCGTCGGTGTCCCGGCGCACCGCGTGGGCGACGACCGCGCCGCGCTGGTTCTGCAGCACCCGCTGCCAGAGGTGGGCGGGTTCCACCTCGGGGATGAGGACGGTGACGCGGTTGTCCGGGTGCCGGTCGGTCAGCTCGCGTACGTAGTCGACGATCGGGCGGCCCAGGGCGCGGGTGGGGGCGGGGAGTTCGACGAGGTCGACACCGGGGTTCCACAGTTCCCAGTCACGGCGCAGGGATTCCGACGCCCGGCGGCCCTCGGTGTCGGACTGGGCGACGGTGACCGCGACCACCTCGTCGCCGAGGGAGACGGCGGCGGTGAGGGCCTTGCTGGTGAGGCGGGAGAGGGAGGAGACGGGGACGACGACCACGGAGTGGCAGCGGCGCGGGGTCTCGGGGACCCGGCCCAGCTCCAGGCGCTCGCCGATCCGCCCATACGCCCGGTGGACGGCCTCAAAGGTCACCACCAGCACCGGCAGCATCAGGACGATCAGCCAGGCACCCTCCTCGAACTTGGTGGCGGTGACGACGACGGCCGCGACCCCGGTGAGCACCGCGCCGAAGCCGTTGAGGAGGGCCTTGCCCTGCCAGCCCGGGGAACGTTCCTGCCGCCAGTGGCGGACCATGCCGACCTGGCAGATGGTGAAGCCGACGAAGACGCCGATCGAGAACAGCGGGACCAGGGTGTTGACATCTCCGCCGGAGAAGACCAGGAGCAGGGCGGAGATGGCGGCCAGGGCCAGCACGCCATGGCGGTGGACCTGGCGTTCGGCCTTGAGGCCGAAGACATGCGGGAGGTAGTTGTCCCGGGCGAGCAGGCTCATCAGGACCGGCAGGCCGCCGAAGGAGGTGTTCGCAGCCAGCGCGAGCAGCACCACGGTGGCGAACTGGACGACATAGAACGCCCAGTTGTGGCCGAGCGAGGCATCCGCGAGCTGGGCGAGGACGGTGACGCCCTCGACCGGCTGCAGGTGGAAGCGGCCGATGAGGACCGACAGGCCGATCAGCATGATGCCCAGCAGCGCGCCGAGCGCGACCTCGGTGCGCTGGGCGCGCTTGGCACGCGGGGCGCGGAAGGACGGGACGGCGTTGGCGACGGCCTCGACGCCGGTCAGCGCGGAGCAGCCGGCCGCGAACGCCCTGAGCAGCAGGAGGGCGCCGACGGTGGTGGCGTTCTCGCCGAGCGCGGAGGCGTGTCCGGCGGCGGCCGCGGTGCTGGCAGGTGCGTCACGGAAGAGCCCCACGGCTATCAGCACCAGGATCGAACCGACGAAGACGGCGGTCGGCACGATGAACGCCTTGGCGGACTCCACGATGCCGCGCAGGTTGACGGCGGTGACCAGGGCGAGCACGCCGATGCAGATCCACAGCCGGTGGTCGTAGAGGGAGGGTACGGCGGAGGTCAGGGCGGCCACGCCGGCGGTGACCGAGACCGCCACGTTCAGCACGTAGTCCAGGACCAGGGAGGCCGCGGTGACCAGGCTGGTGCGCCGTCCCAGGTGCCGTTTGGCGACGGCGTAGGAGCCGCCGCCGTCCGGGAAGGCCGCGATGACCTGCCGGTAGGAGGCGACGAGGACGGCCAGCAGGGCGGCGATCGCGAGGGTGACCGGCAGGGTGAAGCCCAGGCCGTAGGCTCCGGCCGCCGCCAGCACGAGGACGATCGACTCGGGTCCGTAGGCGACCGAGGCCATCGCGTCCAGGGACAGGGCCGCCAGGCCCTGGGTGGCCGTGAGCCGGTGCCGGTCCTCGGCGGTGGCCCGCGCGGCGTCGGTATCGGGCGGTTCCTCGCCGGTGCCGCCGGGCCACTTGTCCGTATTGGCCAGCATGGACATCTCTTGTCGTACCTCCGTGACGTGGGAGGCTCAGCGTGCGTCCGCGCGGACCGGACCGTGCCCGCCGTTGGCGTGCTCTTGGCGCGTTTTGGCGAGATCTTCACGCGTTCTTGATGGCGAGGGCGGAAGGCGCGTCAGCGCCGCGTCAGGGTTGCGGGCCCGGGCGTCAGCGTGGCGTCAACATTCCACGGCACCGGGAAGAAGCGGTTCTAGCGTCACCGGCATGGGACGGCGACTGGGGCTACGGGCGCGCGGACGGGGCGAGGCACAGGGAAAGCGGCCGTCGGCCCACCCTCCGCCGCCCGGCGGCGCGGTGCTCGCCTGGGACCGGGGCTGGCGGCGCGAGGCCAGGTCGGCCTGGTGGTTCGGCGCGGGGCTCGCCGGGATCCTGGTGCTCGCCGATCTCGCCCGGGGCTCGCTGGACTGGCCGCGCGGGGCCTGCTGGGCCGCGCTGGGCGCGGCGCTGGTGTGGGTGCTGCGGCCGGCCAGGGTCACCGCGGGGGACGGGTGGCTGGCGGTGCGGGGGTTGCTGCGGGAGCGGCGGGTACGGGTCGACCGGCTCACCCAGGTGCGGCGGGCGGACGGGGTCGCGCCGCGGCTGGTCCTGCGGGACGCGGCCGGCGGGCGGGTGGAGCTGGACCCCCGGGTGCTGAGTGCCAATCCGCTGCTGTGGCACCGGCTGGACGCGGGGGCCTGCCGCTCGCGCGAGCAGGGGCTGCTGCGCGAGGGCGCCTCGTCGCTGGCCGCGCTGGCGGAGCGGATCGACGGTGAGGGAGCGCGCGAGCTGCTGCGGGCGTCCGGGCTGGAGTGAGTCCCCGGCCGGCTGCCGGTCAGACCTTGGGCGGCCAGTCGTAGGTGACGTCCGTCAGGCGTTCCGATGCCGCCCACAGTCCGGCGCTCGCCTTGTCGTTCGTGGTCCAGGCGGCGCGCGGGGAGCGGGCGGGGGCGCCGCGCCAGAGCAGGTGGCGGGGGCCGATGAAGTCGTCCTGCCGTACGCCCGGTGCGGTCGCGGCGTGCAGGGTGGGCAGGGCGCCGTCGTCCACGCTCTGTGCGATCACCCGGTTGGCCAGCACGACCGCGCGCTCCGCCCAGGCCCGCCCCTCCATGCGCACCCCGGCGGTCTGCAGATTGGTGGACGCGTATCCGGGGTGTGCGGCCGCCGCCAGCACGGGCGAGCCGGCCGCTGCCAGCCGTCGCGAGAGCTCGTGGACGAACAGCAGGTTGGCGCTCTTGGACCGGCCGTAGGCGATCCAACGGCGGTAGCGGTGCTCCATGTTGAGGTCACGCGGGTCGACCGTGCCCAGGTAGTGCAGGCCGCTGGAGACGCTGACCACCCGCGCCCCGGGTCCGGCCTCCCGGATCCTGGGCATCAGCAGTCC
The DNA here is from genome assembly GCF_054957865.1 of Streptomyces xingningensis. NCBI lineage: Bacteria > Bacillati > Actinomycetota > Actinomycetes > Kitasatosporales > Streptomycetaceae > Streptomyces > Streptomyces xingningensis. The sequence continues at coordinate 110,917 of NZ_JBDJPF010000006.1, read as the reverse complement.
GGTCAGTGCGAAGTGGCCGAGGTGGTTGGTGCCGAACTGCATCTCGAACCCGTCGACCGTCCTGCGCTGGGGCAGTGCCATCACCCCCGCGTTGTTGATCAGCAGGTCCAGCCGGTCGGCCTTGAGGTCCGCGGCGAAGGTCCGCACCGACGACAGGTCCGCCAGGTCGAGCCGGGCGAACTCCACATCGGCGCCGGGGGCCTGGGCGCGGATCAGCTCCTCGGTGGCCCTGCCGCGGGTCGCGTCCCGGCAGGCGAGCACCACCCTGGCCCCGCGCCGGGCGAGTTCGCGGGCGGTGACCAGGCCGATGCCGCTGTTGGCGCCGGTCACCACGGCGGTGCGGCCGCTCTGGTCGGGGATGTCGTGTGCGGTCCAGCCGTTCATCCTGCCGTGCTCCTCCGTTGCGATACGCGTGAGTAGCCTGTGCTCGCCCAGCGTAGGCGAAGGCTGCCGGATGTCAGTGGCCGTTGATACGGTCGCGCCATGTCGGAATCGCTTGGATCAGCAGTGCAGGATTCGTCAGTGCAGGATTCGTCCGCGCCCGTCACCGCCGACGATGTCGATGAGGCGGTGCGGCTGGCGGTCGGCGCCCTGAGCGGGGTGCCGGAGGAGCGGTGGGGCAGGCCCGCCGGGTCCCTGGAGTGGGATTGCTGGGAGACGGCCGAGCACCTCGCGGACGATCTGTTCGCCTATGCCGCGCAACTGGGGCCGCGAATACCACCATTGGAGCGTTACGTTCCGTTTCTGGCCGTGGGCCGTCGGCCGGGCGGCCCGCTGAACACGGTCTTCGCGGACCGGGCGGCGGGGCCGGCCGGGCTGCTGGGGGTGCTGGAGGCCAGCGGTGCGCTGCTGGTGGCCATGGTGCGCACCAGGCCGGGGGAGTTCCGCGCGTACCACCCCGCGGGGGTGTCGGATCCGGAGGGCTTCGCGGCCATGGGCGTCGTGGAGATCCTGGTGCACGCCCACGACATCGCGGCGGGGCTCGGCGTGGAGTTCGCACCGCCCGCCGGGCTGTGCGCCCGGGCACTGGCCCGGCTGTTCCCGGAGGTGCCGGCGGGCGCCGACGCCTGGCAGAGCCTGCTCTGGGCCACCGGCCGGGCGGAGTTGCCGGACCGCCCCCGGCTGAGCTCGTGGAAGTGGGACAGCACCGTCCGCGACTGACGGCTCCCAGGTGTTCGGCACCACCGGTCGGCACCATGAAGGGCCGTTCCACGGCTGACCGTTGGCCCAGGACCGCTTGGCCGGTCCGCCATACGATCCGCGCATGACCCACGACATATCCCTGACAACGCTGTTGATCCTCTGTCTGGCCGCGCTCGCGGCCGGATGGATCGATGCCGTGGTGGGCGGGGGCGGGCTCCTCCAACTCCCGGCGCTGCTGGTGGGTCTGCCGCATGCGGCGCCCGCGTATGTGCTGGGCACCAACAAGGCCGTCGCCATCTGCGGCACCGCCGCCGCCGCCGTCTCCTACACCCGCCGGGCGGCCCTGGACCTGCGCACCTCCCTGCGGATCGGCCTTGCCGCGCTGGCCGGTTCGCTCGGCGGAGCGTTCTTCGCCTCCGGCGTCGACAGCGCGGTGCTGCGCCCGGTGATCATGGCGGCATTGCTGGCGGTGCTCGCCTTTGTGCTGCTGAGACCGGCGTTCGGCGCCGCGGCCACGATCCCCGCCGAACCGCCCTCACGCCGGCGGATGCTGGCCGCGCTCGCCGTCGCGGGCCTGGGCATCGGCTTCTATGACGGCCTCATCGGTCCCGGCACCGGCACCTTTCTGGTCCTCGCCCTGGCCGGGATCCTTCGCATGGACCTGGTGTCCGCCTCAGGAACCTCCAAGATCGTCAACACCTGTACAAATGTGGGTGCTTTGGTGATGTTTTCCAGTCAGGGGACGGTGCTGTGGCAGGTGGCGGCACCGATGGCCGTCTTCAACTTCACGGGTGGCACGGTGGGTGCGCGGATGGCGCTGAAGCGGGGCACCGGCTTTGTCCGCGGGGTGCTGGTCGTGGTGGTGGTCTCACTGGTCTGCAAGCTGGCGTACGACCAGTGGGGCGGGTGAGCGGATGTTCTTGGAGCGCTCCCCGGGACAGGGGATGCGCGAGTGGTCATGACCCCGCTAACCTCGGCGTGCGCGGCTCCGCCGGGCGGGCAGGGCCCGAGCTCGGGGACCCCTGCGCGCCACGCCGGATGCCAAATTCGGCCAGGGTTAGTTGAGCATTCGTACGCTGGTCATACACCGAGACGTCCAGCGTGGGCCGTGCGGAGAACACTCCGGTGTGGTCCCCGTTCCGGACGATGCGGTTAGCCTGTCGACAACCTTCCTGACGTGGTGGGGGTGCCTGTGCGTTTCTCCCGGTGGAGCCGGGCCCGGGGGGCCCGGGCCGTGCTCGCAGGGCTGTATGTGGTGGCCCTCGCCGCGGTCGCCCCACGGGGAGCCGACGCACACACCAAGGACCGCAGCTGGTCGAGCGAGCAGGCCCAGCGGTTCTGGGGGCCCGCCCGGACCTCGGACGAGGCCGCCGACGAGCAGGACTCCGACGCCAAGAGCGAGGCACAGCGCATCACCGGGAGCGCCCGGCACTTCGGCGGGGTGCCATCGGTCGGAGTGATCGTCTCCACCGGCGACGACATGAAGAGCCACCGCTGCACGGCGAGCGTGGTGCACAGCCCCAAGGGCAACCTGATCGTCACGGCCGGGCACTGCTCGATGGACGGTGACATGGCCTTTGTGCCGGGCTACCAGCAGGGCGCCGACAAACAGCCGTACGGGGTGTGGCCGCTGACCCGCACCTTTGTGGACCCCCGGCGGACCGACACCGGTGACGGCTCGGACCTGGACTTCGCCTTCGCCACTGTCAAGCCCGACGACAAGGGCCGCCAGATCGAGCAGGTGACGGGCGCCAACCGGCTGATCCGGACGCCCGGATATGTCAACCGGGTGACGGTCATCGGCTACCCGAGCGCCGACGAGGACGCCGCCGACCAGGCCATCCGCTGCACGGCCATGACCGGTCGGCTGGAGAAGTACAACCAGCTGCAGATGCGCTGCGACGGCTTCTACTCGGGCACCTCCGGCAGTCCCTGGTTCATCCGCTTCAACGAGAAGACCAGGACCGGCGACCTGGTCGGCATCCTGGGCGGGCTCAACGGCGGCGGGCCGGACGGCGACAAGTCGGCCGATGTCTCCTACAGCCCCGTCAACGACGACGAGATCTTCAAGCTCTATCTGGACGCCATCAACAACCGCGAGCCCAAACGCTGACCGCCGCTCACCGGGCGGCCAACGCCCGTTCCACCCCCGGCTCATGCGGGCCCAGGAACTTGGGGGCGGGGCGTATGAGCGCGCTGAACGCGGCCTTCCCCGAGGCGAAGATCTCCCGGGCGCCGCCCGCGAGCCGGGTGGCATCATGCGTGGCGGCCACCCCGACGCCATAGGAGTCGATGCCGGCCGCCCGGCACAGCGCCACCGCGCGCCGGATGTGAAAGTCCTGACTCACCAGCACGGCCCTGCGCACCCCGAAGACCCGTTCCGCGCGGGCACAGGAATCCCAGGTGTCGAAGCCGGCGAAGTCGCGGACGATCCGGTCGCCGGGGACGCCGTGGGCCAGCAGATAGGCGCCCATGGCATCCGGTTCGTTGTACTCCTTGCGGCCGTTGTCGCCGGTCACCAGGATCACCCGGACCTTGCCCGCCCGGTAGAGCTCGACCGCGGCGTCCAGCCGGTGCGCCAGATAGGGGGAGGGCCTGCCCTGCCACAGGCCCGCGCCGAAGACCATCGCGACCGGTGCGGGCGGCACATCGGCCACGCTGTGCAGCCGGCTGTCGGTCGTCGCGTACACCCAGGTGACCGGGGCGAGGGCCAGCACACAGGCGGTCATGACGGCCCACAGGACGCGGCGCCTGCCGCGCCGGGTCCTCGGCAGCCGGAATATGTGCGCCAGCCTCACGGCCCAACCCCCCATCGTTACAAGGGGTGACGCAGTGGCCAGTGCTGTGGTTCCACGGTCCGGTGACGTACGACTCATGCCGCTGTCACAACCGGCGGCTACCGTCGGGGGTATGAACGGCACCGCAGCAACCGCAGGCACCGGATACGACGCGGCGGACCGGGAGCGCTGGGCCCCCGAGCCCGACAAGCGCCCGGGCCGCACCGCCTTCCAGCGCGACCGCGCCCGGGTGCTGCACTCCGCCGCGCTGCGCCGGCTGGCCGGCAAGACCCAGGTCGTCACCCCGGGCGTCAGCGGCCAGGCCTGGGACGCCAGCCCGCGCACCCGGCTGACCCACTCCCTGGAGTGCGCCCAGGTGGGCCGCGAGCTGGGAGCCGCGCTCGGCTGCGACCCCGACCTGGTGGAGACCGCCTGCCTGGCACACGACCTGGGGCACCCGCCGTTCGGCCACAACGGCGAGCAGGCGCTCGACGAAGTCGCCGGTCCCTGCGGCGGGTTCGAGGGCAACGCCCAGTCGCTGCGGCTGCTCACCCGGCTCGAGCCCAAGCGCTTCGTCCCCCACCCCGAGACGGGCGAGCCGATGAGCGTCGGCCTCAACCTCACCCGCGCCGCCCTCGACGCCGCCACCAAATACCCCTGGCCGCGCGGCGGCCACCCCACCGACCCGGCCTCCCGCAAGTTCGGCGTCTACCCGGACGATCTCCCCGTCCACCGGTGGTCCCGCCAGGGCGCCCCCGGGCACCGGCAGAGCTTCGAGGCCCAGGTGATGGACTGGGCCGACGATGTCGCCTACTCCGTGCACGACGTGGAGGACGGCCTGCACGCCGGCCACCTCGACCCCAGCCTCCTGTTCGCCGAGCCCGAGCGCCGCGAGGTGTTCGCCGTCGCCGCCCGGCGATATGCGCCCGGGGCCGGCGCCGAGGAACTGGCCGAGGCCCTCGACCGCCTCCTCGAGCAGGAGTGGTGGCCGCACGGCTACGACGGCTCGGCCGTCGCCCAGGCCCGGCTCAAGGACGCCGCCAGCCAGCTCATCGGCCGCTTCTGCCTGGCCGCCGAGACCGCCACCCGCCGGGTGCACGGGCCCGGGCCGCTGTCCCGCTACCGCGCCGAGCTGGTCATACCCCGGGAGACCAGGCTGGAGTGCGCGGTGCTCAAGGCCGTCGCCGACCGCTATGTGATACAGCGCGAGGACCAGGAGAAGCTCCGCGCCGAACAACGCGTGGTGATCGCCGAGCTCGCCGAGACCCTCGTCGCCCGCGCACCCGACGGCCTCGACCCCCAGTTCCGCACCCTGTTCGGCGAGGCGTCCGACGACGCCGGGCGGCTGCGCGCCGTCGTCGACCAGATCGCCGCCCTCACCGACGCCTCCGCGCGCTCCCTGCACGCCCGGCTCACCGGACCCCGCTCCGCGCCGCGGGGATGAACCACGACCCGGCACCCCGCCCCCCGGAGGAGTTCTCCGGCCCCGCGCGGGTAGCTGATCCGTCCGGGGCAGTCCCCTTTCCGGCGGCACACCGCGTGCGGGACGCTCGGCACTGGCGATCCGGCCGGTGCGCACCGACGGGGGCACCGGCCGGGGACGTACGACCGCAAACGCATGCAGACCGTAGGCGCGGCCGTCACCGCAGACGCGTCGCGCGGCAGCGAGGAGGCAACAAGTGGTGGACGCAGACCAGACGTTCGTCATCGTCGGAGGAGGCCTGGCCGGCGCGAAGGCCGCCGAGACCCTCCGCGCCGAAGGCTTCACCGGCCGGGTGATCCTCATCTGCGACGAACGGGACCACCCCTATGAGCGCCCGCCGCTGTCCAAGGGGTATCTCACGGGCAAGGAGGAGCGCGAGAGCGTCTTTGTCCACGAGCCCGCCTGGTACGCCCAGGCCGACATCGAACTCCACCTCGGCCAGCCCGCCGTCCACCTCGACCGCGCGGCCAAGTCCGTACGCCTGGGCGACGGCACCCGCATCCACTACGACCGGCTGCTGCTCGCCACCGGCGCCGAACCGCGCCGCCTCGACATCCCGGGCACCGGCCTGGCGGGCGTCCACCACCTGCGCCGCCTCGCCCACGCCGAGCGGCTGCGCGGCGTCCTGGCCTCCCTCGGCCGGGAGAACGGCCACCTGGTCATCGCCGGAGCCGGCTGGATCGGCCTGGAGGTCGCCGCCGCCGCCCGCGGCTACGGCGCCGAAGTGACCGTCGTCGAGCCGCGGCCCACGCCCCTGCACACCGTCCTCGGCCCCGAACTCGGCCAGCTCTTCACCGATCTGCACGGCGAGCACGGGGTCCGCTTCCACTTCGGCGCCCGCCTCACCGAGATCACCGGCCAGGACGGCATGGTCCTGGCGGTGCGCACCGACGACGGCGAGGAACACCCCGCGCACGCCGTCCTGGCCGCCATCGGCGCCGCCCCGCGCAGCGCCCTCGCCGAGGCCGCCGGGCTCGCCCTCGTCGACCGCGCCGACGGCGGCGGCATCGCCGTCGACGAATCGCTGCGCACCAGCGACCCCGACATCTTCGCCGCCGGCGACGTCGCCGCCGCCCCGCTTCCCCCGCTGGAGGGGACCTCCTGGCCGGGCACCCGGCTGCGCGTCGAGCACTGGGCCAACGCCCTCAACGGCGGCCCGGCGGCCGCCCGCGCCATGCTCGGCCAGGAGGTCCCCTACGACCGGGTGCCCTACTTCTTCTCCGACCAGTACGACGTGGGCCTGGAGTACTCGGGCTACGCACCGCCCGGCTCCTACGACCAGGTGGTGTGCCGGGGGGACGTCGGCAAGCGCGAGTTCATCGCCTTCTGGCTCAACGAGGGCAGGCTGCTGGCCGGGATGAACGTCAATGTGTGGGATGTCACCGAGCCGGTGCAGCGCCTCATCCGTTCCGGCACCCGGCTCGACCCCAACGCCCTGGCGAACCCGGCGGTGCCGCTGGACTCCCTCCTCGCACCGTGAAACCGGCCCGGACCGCACTCGTCCCCCTGCGCGAGGTGCTCCCGTTGCGGCATGCGGTGCTGCGGCCCGGGCTGCCGGTGGAGGCGGCCGTCTTCCCCGGGGACGAGGGCCCGGATGTCTTTCACATCGCCGCGTACGACGTGGGCGGGGTGGTGCGGGCCTGCGCGACCTTCTTCCCGGAGGGGCTGCCGGCGGAGGACGCCCCCGCCTACCGGCTCCGCGGCATGGCCACCGACCCCGCCGCGCGCGGCCGGGGCCTCGGTGCCGCCGTCCTGCGGGCCGGTCTCGCCGAGGCGGCGGCCCGGGGCGCCGGACTCGTCTGGTGCAACGCGCGCACATCGGCGGCGGGCTTCTACGCGCGGCACGGCTTCGTGGGGCGGGGGGAGGAGTTCATCATCGAGGGAGTCGGCCCGCACCGCGTGTTCGCGATCAAGATCATGGGAAGCGATGGCGGGGATGTCCGTGCCTCACCGTAGGATTCACCCGTGGCAGGCAGGATCAACGATGACGATGTAAAGGCGGTCCGGGACGCCGTCCCGATCGATGCCGTCGTGTCCGAGTACCTCCAGCTGCGCAACGCCGGCGGTGGCAATCTCAAGGGGCTGTGCCCCTTCCACGACGAGAAGTCCCCCTCCTTCCACGTCAGCCCGGCCAAGGGGCTCTACCACTGCTTCGGCTGCCAGCAGGGCGGGGACACCGTCGACTTCGTGATGAAGATCGACCACCTCTCCTTCACCGAGACCATCGAGCGGCTCGCCGCCCAGGCCGGCATCACCCTGCGCTATGAGGAGGGCGGCTACACCCCCGGCCGCCAGCAGGGCGAGCGCACCCGCCTGGTCGAGGCCCACAAGGTCGCCGCGCAGTTCTACGCCGAGCAGCTGGAGAGCCCCGAGGCCGAGATCGGCCGGGCCTTCCTGGCCGGCCGGGGCTTCGACCAGGCGGCCGCCGCGCACTTCGGCGTCGGATACAGCCCCGCGGGCTGGGACCACCTCACCCGCTTCCTGCGCGGCCGCGGCTTCACCGACAAGGAGCTGATCCTCTCCGGCCTCTCCCAGGACGGCCGCCGCGGCCCCATCGACCGCTTCCGCGGCCGCCTGATGTGGCCCATCCGCGACATCACCGGCGACGTCATCGGCTTCGGCGCCCGCAGGCTGCGCGAGGACGACAACGGCCCCAAGTACCTCAACACCCCCGAGACGCCGATCTACCGCAAGTCGCACATCCTCTATGGCATCGACCTCGCCAAGAAGGAGATCGCCAAGGGCAACCGCGCGGTCGTCGTCGAGGGCTACACCGACGTCATGGCCTGCCACCTGGCCGGGGTCACCACCGCCATCGCCACCTGCGGCACCGCCTTCGCGGGCGACCACATCAAGATCCTGCGCCGGCTGCTGATGGACAACTCCCGGGCCAAGGTGATCTTCACCTTCGACGGTGACGCCGCCGGGCAGCGGGCCGCCCTGCGGGCGTTCGAGGACGACCAGAAGTTCGCCGCGCACACCAACATCGCCGTCAGCCCCGGCGGCATGGACCCCTGCGAGCTCCGCCTCGACCGGGGCGACGAGGCGGTGCGCCTGCTGGTCGAGGAGAGCACCCCGCTCTTCGAGTTCGCCATCCGCTCCGTGGTCGGCAAGCACGAGGTGGACACCCCCGAGGGGCAGGCCGCGGCCCTCGAGGAGGCCGCGCCCATCGTGGCGCACATCAAGGACAGCTCCATCCGCCACCAGTACGCCGTGCGGCTGGCCGGCCTGCTGGGCATCCTGGACACCCAGTTCGTCGTCCTGCGGGTGGGCCAGCTCGCCCGCTGGGCCCGCGAGCGCGCGGCCGCACCGGGGCGCGGCACATCCGGGAACCGTCCGGCCCCCGCCCCCCGCGCGACACCCGGGGAGCGCCCCGCACCCGCCCGCGGCCCCGCGCTCAACCTCCGCAGCCCCGCCCACCGCACCGAGCGCGAGCTGCTCAAACTCGCCCTCCAGCGGCCCGAGTTGGTGGCCCCCGCCTTCGACGCCTATGGCGAGGACGAATTCACCGCCCCGCCCTACGCCGTCGTCCGCCGCACCGTCGACGAGGCCGGCGGGGTCACCGGAGCCGACGGCGACTACCTCACCCGGGTCCGCGAGGCCGCCCCCGACGACACCGTCCGCTCGCTGGTCACCGAGCTCGCCGTCGAGGCCATCCACGCCCGCACGGTCGACGAGGTCTACGCCGGGACGCAGCTGGTCCAGGTGCGGCTGCGCGCCGTCGAGCGCCGGGTGAAGGAGGTGCAGGCCAGCCTGGTGCGGCTGGGCGCCCAGTCCGCCCCCGACCACCTGGCCGCCGTGCAGAACGAGCTGTGGGTCCTCCAGCAGTACGGCAAGTCCCTCCAGGACCGGGGCGCCGCGGCACTGTAACCGGGCGGTCACGGCACGACCGCAGAAAGTGGCCGCAAGCCCCTCGTGGCGGGCCCGCGTCGTGCCCCACACTGGTGGGCGGTGCCCGAGTTCTCCGGAGCGTGACCGGGGCCGGGACCTGAACCCCGCCGCGAAGCCGCTCCCGATGCCTGGGGCGGGACGGTGGCCCGGCCGCCGTCGCGCCCGACTTTTCTGCCCAAGCAGCGATCACTGGAGGTCGCCCCCGTGCAGACCCGGACCCCCATCCTCCAGCACGCCCCGGCCCCCCCGGCCGTGCCGCACCAGCCCGGGCCGCCCGCCGCCGAGACCCTCGCCGACGAATCGGCCGAGCAGGACCGGCGCCCCGACACCGGCGGTCCGTCCTCCGACCTCTTCCGCCAGTACCTCCGCGAGATCGGCCGCATCCCGCTGCTCTCCGCCGCCGAGGAGGTGGAGCTGGCCCGCCGCGTGGAAGCCGGGCTCTTCGCCGAGGAGAAGCTCGCCTGCACCCCCGACCTCGACACCCAGCTCGCCCTCGACCTCGACCGGCTGGTGGTGCTCGGCCGGATGGCCAAGCGCCGCCTCATCGAGGCCAATCTGCGCCTGGTCGTCTCCGTGGCCAAGCGCTACATCGGCCGCGGACTGACCATGCTCGACCTCGTCCAGGAGGGAAACCTCGGACTGATCAGGGCGGTTGAGAAGTTCGACTACGCCCGCGGCTACAAGTTCTCCACCTATGCGACCTGGTGGATCCGCCAGGCCATGTCCCGGGCGCTGGCCGACCAGGCCCGGACCATCCGAGTGCCCGTCCATGTCGTCGAGTTGATCAACCGCGTGGTCCGCGTCCAGCGCCGCATGCTGCAGGAGCGCGGCAGCGAACCCACCGCCGAGGAGGTCGCCGGCTACCTCGACCTCTCCGAGGAACGGGTCAGCGAGGTGCTCCGCCTGGCCCAGGAGCCGGTGTCCCTGCACGCACCCGTCGGGGAGGAGGACGACGTCGCCCTCGGCGACCTCATCGAGGACGGCGACGCCACCTCGCCGGTGGAATCGGCCGCCTTCCTGCTGCTGCGCGAACACCTGGAGGCCGTGCTGTCCACCCTCGGCGAGCGCGAACGCAAGGTGGTGCAGCTGCGCTACGGGCTGGTGGACGGCCGGGCCCGCACCCTGGAGGAGATAGGGCGGATCTTCGGCGTCACCCGCGAACGCATCCGCCAGATCGAGTCCAAGACCCTCAACAAGCTCCGCGACCACGCCTTCGCCGACCAGCTCCGGGGCTACCTGGACTGAGACTCAGAAGGCCCCGGGGTGGGTCTGCTCCCGCACGGTCGCGTACTGCTGCCGCACGGCCTGGCCGGTGGCCAGCTCCTCACCCGGCTCGAACACCTGGCTGGCGGCGGACGGCCAGCGCGGCGGTTCCTGCGGGGACAGCACGCCATGCTGCACGCCCAGCGCCCAGGCGGCCTGCCGGGCGGCGCCCAGCGCCGCGTAGTCCGCGGGCCGCGGGACCACGGTCTGCGCACCGAACAGCTGGGGTGCCATCGTCTGCACGGCGGGCAGCTCGGCCGCCGCGCCCAGCAGGAACACCCGCCGCACCACGACACCGCGCCCGCGCAGCACATCCAGCGCGTCCGTCAGCCCGCACAGCATCCCCTCGAACGCGGCCCGCGCCAAGTGCTCCGGTTTCATGCTCTCCCGCCGCAACCCCGCCAGCGTCCCCGCGGTGTGCGGCAGATGCGGAGTCCGCTCGCCCTCCAGGTAGGGCAGCAGCACCAGTCCATACGAACCGGGGGTGGACCGCAGCGCCAGCTCCGACAGCCCCTCCAGGTTCGTACCGAGCAGCTCGGCCGTGCCGCGCAGCACCCGCACCGCGTTGAGCGTGTGCACCACCGGCAGGTGCATCCCGGTCGCGTCCGCGAACGAGGTGATGGTGCCGGTGGGATCCGCCAGCGCCTGGTGGTGCACCGCGAACACCGACCCCGAGGCCCCCAGCGAGATCACCGCATCACCGGGCCCGACGCCCAGCCCGAAGGCCGCGGCCATCGTCTCGCCCGTACCGGCGGAGATCAGCAGCCCCTCCGGGGTGTGCCCGGCGGGCTCGGCCGGACCGAGCACATCCGGCAGCAACGCCTGGTGGCCCAGCGCCAGCTCCACCAGATCCGGCCGCCAGCCACCGGTGGCCGCCGACCAGAAGCCGGTGCCGGACGCGTCACCACGATCCGTCGTCCGTCGCACCGGGCGGCCCAGCAGCTGCCAGACCAGCCAGTCGTGCGGCTGCAGCACGGCCGCCACCCGGGTCGCCGACTCCGGCTCGTTACGGGCCAGCCAGCGCAGCTTCGCCACCGCCAGCGACGCCTGCGGCACCGACCCGACGGCCTCCGCCCAGGCGGCCCGGCCGCCCAGCGCATCGGTCAGATCGGCCGCCGCGGCCTGCACCCGCTTGTCATTGCCGAGCAGCGCGGGCCGCACCAGCACCCCGCCCGCGTCCAGCGCCAGCAGCCCGTGCTGCTGCGCGGAGACGCCGATCGCCTGCACCCCCTCCAGCAGACCACCGGCGGCCGCTTCGCCCAGCGACATCAGCCACGCCTGTGGGTCACCCTCGGCGGCGGGCGATGGATGCGGCGCGTACCCCTGCCGGAGGACGGCGCCCGTGTCCGTATCGCAGACGACGATCCGCGTGCTCTCGGTGGAACTGTCCAGCCCCGCGACTATGCCCATGCCGAGGATGATGCCAAACCCCCACTCCAGCCCCGCAGCCGGTCAGGTGTTGCTGGTGCCCCAGTCGTCCTCGTCGGATGCCCGCTGCTCGCGCAGCGAGCGCACCCGCTCCGCCACCGGGCCCGGAATCCGGTGGCCGAGCCGGTCGAAGGCCCTGGCCGCCATCGCCCGGCCGTTCTGGGCCGCGGACTCGGCGGTATTGCGCACCGCCGGATTCTGCGCGATCCGCTGCGCCCCCTTGCGCAGCTCCTCGTACCGCTCGCGGCCGGCCCGGGTGCCGAGCACATACCCGACAGCCAGACCGGCGATGAACGTCAGCCGGTAGCGCATCGCGCCCCATCCTTCCCTCGGATCCCGTGGACCCCGCAGACCCTACGGGCCCTGCCGGCCCCATCGCGGGGGTTGCCGGGCTGTGCTCGGCGCCTACCCGGCAGGCCGGAAGGTCACTCCCGGGATACCGATTGGCGGAGCACCCCCCTGCTTGCGCTAATGTATGTCTCGCAGCGAGCGCGCGCCGCCCGGGAGACCAGGCGAAGGTGCATTCGAGGCAAATGCGACAATCCCCTGTAGCTCAATTGGCAGAGCAGCCGGCTGTTAACCGGCAGGTTACTGGTTCGAGTCCAGTCGGAGGAGCAGTGTGAGGGACCCCTTCGGGGGTCCTTTTTTATGCCTGCTTTTCTCCTTGCAGGGAACCGATCCGGCCGTGATCGAAGTCCTCAAGGTCAGGCTGGTCACACGATACGGCCCCGCCGGGGCAGCAGATCGTATGAGCGGCTATGCTGCGGCAGACGGCGCGCACAGATGTGCGCGACGCGCCGTGAACGGGGCGGTAGCTCAGCCGGTTAGAGCAGCGGACTCATAATCCGTCGGCCGTGGGTTCGAGTCCCACCCGCCCCACTTTGTGGCTCAGGTGCAGAAACGATCTGACCTGTGGCCTTGCGTTCTGAAGGGTCGTTACCTCGATGGTGGCGGCCCTTTGTTGTTCCCGCGAAACCGCTGTGCGGGGGCGAGGCGGGGGCGGAGTGTAGTCCGGGATGCAGGTGGCGGCTTCAGCGGGGCCGGCTGGTGCGCTCGTTCGGCCGGCGCTGGGTATGTTGGCGATGTATCGTGAATGCATACATGGAGTTGGTTCGTGTGTGGGGTGATCAGCGTGTCCGTGACCCAGATCGACCTCGATGACGAGGCGCTGGCCGAAGCCATGCGGCTGATGGGTGCATCTACCAAGAAGGAGACCGTCAACGCGGCCCTGCGTGACTACGTCGCCCGGGTAAGGCGGCTCGAAGCCGCCGAGAAGCTGGCCGCACGAGGTGAACAAGGCGAGTTCGAGACCGCAGCAGCCGCGCACGCGGCCGCCAAGCGGGCCCGGCGGGCGGCCTTCGAGTGATCACCTATCTCCTCGACACCTCCGCACTCTGGCACCTCTTCCGTACCCCAGGGGCATTGCGCCCCTGGGAAGGCCACATCGCCGCCGGTGTTTTCCATATCTGCGAGCCCACCAGGACCGAGTTCCTGTACTCGGCCACCGGTCCGGCGCACCGCGACGAACTGGCCGAGGAATTGGACGCCCTGTGCCGGCTCTCGCCGGTCCCGAAGAACGCATGGCGCTGGGTGGACACCGCCCAGTACAAGCTCACGCAGCAAGGGCAGCACCGGTCCGCAGCCGCCATCGATCTGCTGGTGTGCGCGACGGCAGTGCACCACGGCCACACCGTGCTCCATGTGGACAACGACTTCGTGACCGTGGCGAACGTACTCAAGGACGTGCAACAGCGGGACGCACGAGCCTGACCTCTCCGCAAGGTGTTCTGGCAGGCCGGTCCTTCGCCGACCCCGACGAGATCGTGCCCATGGGGTGTGGGCCGGGCCGCGCGCCTGCCGAGCTCTACTGCTTGAGGTCGATCGTGTGCACCGGCTGGCCCGTCGTCCGGGCGATCGTCTCGAAGTCCCGGTCGTAGTGGAGCAGGGTGAGACCGGCCCCTTCGGCTACGGCTGCCACCAGGAGATCGATGGGACCCGCACTGCGATGCTCGCCCTTCGCGGTGAGTTGCTCCTGGACGACGCGAGTGCGCCGATAGATGCCGTCCGGCATGGGGCACCACGCGTAGTGAGCGTCGAACGCCGCCTTCAAGCGGGCGCGGTCGGTAGCCGAGCGCGCGGAGTAGAGGACCTCGAGCTCGGTGATGTCACAGATCGCGACGAGCCCGGCGGCGATTCTGTCGTTCCACTCGGCCGTGTTCCGGCCGAGCAGGACGCGGGCGAGTGCGGAGGTGTCGATGAGGTAGTCGGCGACGCTCACTCGTCCACTCCAGCGGCGTGGGTGCTCCCTGCCGCGCCCGTGGGCCGGTATCTGCTCTTGTCCAGGAGGAGGTCCATGTCGAGGGCGCCGGCGGCCACCAATTCACGGGCTTCGTCGAGCGCGCGCAGTCGCCGGTAACGGGCCGTCACTTCGCGCAAGGCGGTGTTGATGGTGTCGCGCTTGGTCGTGGTGCCGAGCTCTTTGGCGGCTGCTTCCAGTGCTTCGTCGTCGAGGTCGATGACGGTGCGGCTCATGGTGACCCCTCAATGCATGCGGTGGTTTATATCAGTATACAAGATCAAGTGTATCTACGCGTCCGGGCAAGGTCCGCTCCGGTGGTGCGGAGGGCGGTACGCGCTCCCCGCTCTGTGAGTGCCGCCAATGACCGGGGGAATACCGGGTGGTTCGGCTCCTGCGGCCGCACCCGGTGGGGACAATTTCGTTTCCCGAAGCGGGTCGGGCGCGAAGAGAGCGAGCGTGCGTCATGGGCAGGACGTGGCATTGGGCGAGGGCGGGCGGGAGCGCGGTCCTGGCCGTGGGGACGGCGGTGGCGGGGAGCGTGGTGACACCGGCCGAAGCGAGCGAGCCGACGGGCGCCGTCAGCTGCCTGGGGACCAACACCGTCGAGTTCTCCCCCGGACTGGGCCTGCGGGCAAGGAAGACCAGGATCACCGGCACCGGCGCCTACCGCTGCACCGCCGCCGATCCCGCCCTCACCTCCGGGAAGTCCGAGATCAGCGGCGGTGGAGTGAACGGCTGCTTCGACTCCGACGCCACCACGGTGGAGAAGATCACCTGGAACACCGGCGAGCGGAGCGTGGTGGTCTACCCCATGGGCAATGTCCGGCAAGTCGCCGGACAGGCCGTGGTGTTGGTCGTCGGCACGGTCGTGTCGGGGAGATTTCAGGGGAGGGCGGTCGCTTCTCCCGGTGTCCAGCTCACTCTTGACGTCGCGTCATGTGCCACGGACCGCGGAGTGCAGCTGATCACCGGTCCTTCGGCCCTGCTGATTCGCTGACCGCACTCAGCGACCGGCGGCCGTGGCGGGCGACCAGGCCGAGCACGAAGGCGACGTCGTCCCGGGTACTGGCGGGGTTGATGGTGCACATCCGGAGCACCACGGTGCCGTGCACCCGGGTGGTGAGGAGCAGTGCCTCGCCCCCGGTGCACACCGCCCGGCTGATGTGCTCCTGCGCGGCGTCGGCGTCCCAGCCGGGCGGGGCGTCGGCCGGGTGGTAGCGGAAGGTGAGGACGGCGAGGCTGGGCGGTGTGACCAGCCTCAGCTCGGGGTGGGACGCGACCAGGTCGGCCGCGTGGTCGGCCAGGTCCATGCCGTGCTCGATGGCCTGCCGGAAGGCCCGCGCACCGAAGGCCTTCAACGACAGCCACAGCTTCAGGGCCCGCAGCCCGCGGCTCTGTTGGGGGCCGCAGTCGGAGAGGTTCACCTCGTCGCCCCGGGACGCGGTCGGGGTGAGGTAGCCGGCGTCCAGTGCGTGGCGCGCCAGGTCGAAGGTGGCCCGCAGCAGCTCCGGACGGCGCAGCAGGACGCATCCGATCTCATAGGGCTGGAAGAGCCATTTGTGCGGGTCGACGGTCAGGGAGTCGGCGCGGCACAGGGCGGCGCGCAGCCCGTGGCCCCGGGCGGTGGCGGCCGCCGCCGCGCCGTGGGCGCCGTCGGCGTGGAGCCAGAGTCCTTCGCGCCCGCAGAGGTCGGCGAGGTCGTCGAGGGGATCCACGGCGCCGGTCCCGGTGGTGCCGAGCGTGCCGACGACGGCGAACGGCCGCAGGCCGGCGGCCCGGTCGCGGGCGACGCGCCGCGCGACCTCCGCCGGGTCCAGGCGAAGGCCGTGGTCGGCCGGTACGACGGAGAGCCGGGCGCGGGGCAGGCCCAGGAGGTGGGCGGCGCGTGCGATGGAGGGGTGGGCCTGGCTGGAGCAGTAGAGGCGGGCGCGGGAGCAGTCCTCGCCGAGGTGGTGGTCGCGTGCGACGGCCAGGGCGGTGAGGTTGGCGACGGAGCCGCCGCTGACGAAGAGGCCACCGGTCTGCTCGGGGAGGCCGAGGAGAGTCTTGAGCCAGCCCAGGGTGGTGAGTTCGAGCTGCGTGGGGCCGGCGCCGACCAGCCATGCGCCCGGAACCGAGAGGTGGGCGGAGGCGAGGGCGTCGGCGAGGACGGCCGGGAAGTTGCCGGTGGAAGGGGTGAAGGCGAAGCTTCGCGGGTGGTCGAGGCGGGTCGCCTCGCCGAGGGCGTCGCGGGTGACGCGATCGAGGACGACGCACAGGTCGTCGGTGCCGTCCTCGGGCAGGGGTTCGTCCAGGGCGGCCCGGAGGCTGCGAGGGGAGGGGACGCGGAAGGGCGGCCGCTCACGCGGGGCGGCGAGCCGCTCGATGATGAGCTCGAGTGCGTGCCGGCCTGCCTCGCGCATCCGCTCCTCGGTGAGCCGCAACAGGGGCGGACCGGCGGCTTCGCCCGCGGTCCCCGCCCCGGTCCCGGATCGCTCGTGGAAGGCGGCGATCCAGTCCTGGGCGTACGGACGGGGGCGGGGCCGCGGTTCGAGGGCGGCCACGGTGCGCCCGAACTGCAGCAGGGCCAGCTCCTGGCCGGCGGCGACCGGGCCCGGGCGGGCGATGGCCCAGCACAGGGCCTCGTCGTCGTGGAGCCCGGCGAGGTCGAGCGGGGCGGGGAGCGGGCCGGTCGCCGCCCGGCCGTCGAGACGGTAGCGCCCGGTGGGGGCGAGCCCGTGCACCGTGGCGTCCTCGGCGGCGTGGACGACGAGCTGGCTCGGGCGGCGCGGGCCGTGCGGCAGTGTCCCGGGCCTGACCGGGGGCAGTTCGGGCAGGAGGAAGCACAGGAGGTGCACCCCCAGGGAGGGCAGCAACCCTGCTGCGCGCTCGGCGGTCTGGACGAGGGAGACCACCGTCTGGAAGCGGGGGTTGACCTCGATGGCGAGCAGGTGCCCGTCCTCCTCGACGAGGTCCAGGCCGAAGACGCCCCGGAAGCCGTGGCCGCGCAGGACCTCGCCCACCCGCCGGGCCGCTGTACGGGCCTGCCCGTACAGCCCGTCCGGCAGGTCACCGGGGTGTACGAGTTGGTTGCCGCAGTGGGTGCCCCAGGCGGCGGCGAGTTCGGGCAGCCCGACCAGCTGGTGGGAGACGGCCGAGACCACCGTCCTGTCCGGCCCGGCACATGCCGTGACGGTCAGGGAGATCCCGGGGGCCCAACGGCTCAGCCGGACGGGCTCGTCCGGCCAGGCAGCGAGCCGACGGCCCAGTTCGGCCGGCGAGCCGATGGGTACGGTACCCCGGCCGATCAGGTTGTTCTCCCTGCGCTGGGCCACGGCCCTGGGCCACTTGTCGTCCCAGTACGCCTCCGCCGGCGCCCGCCCGGTCGCCGGGACGACCAAAGACGGCGGGGCGGCCACCCCCGCTTCCGCGAACAGCTCCAACACGCTGATCTTGTCCGCCGCCCAGGCGGTGACGCCGGGGTCCGGAGCGAGCAGCCGGTAGCCGTGAGCACGCGCCCAGGTGCGGGCGTTGGGGCCGTGCTCGGGCGCGAACGAGACGCAGACGCGGCGCGGGCCCGGCGCGCTCCGTGCGCCACCGGGCGGGAGTGCGGGCAACGGCTGGAACGCGGAGACCGGTTCATGGCGGAGCCAGTGCGGTGCCGGGCGGAACGACGCGCTGACGAAGGCGCAGTGGTCCAGCCACACCGCCTCATCGAGCAGGTCGTCCAGCAGTTGCCGGCCCGTGCGGGCATCGATCCCCTCGATGTCCTCGGCGTCCTCGGTGTCCTCGGTGTTTTGGGTGGTCATACCGCGGACCTTGCGAGTTCCTCCACCCGGTGGTGCAGGCGTTCCACATACAGCTCGCTCTCCGGTTTCATCAGGACGCTGCGCAGGATGCGGGCGTGCTCACGATCGGGAGCGACGTCCAGGTGGCGGCCGGTGAACGCGTCCGCGCCGACGCGGGCGACGCTGAGGAACACCGGGTTCTCCTTCGCCTCCATGCCTCGCCGCAGCACCTCGTGCGATGCGGCGTCGACCCGGGACAGCGCGGCGGGCTCGGTGCTCGGGTAGTACGTCACGATGTCGAGCTCGGGCTGCTGATAGAGGCTCAGGTGGGGCGAGCCGCCGATCAGGGCGGCCCACTGCAGGGCGGCCCGGCGCCCGGCGGCGAGCACGCCGCCCAGCCCCTGCCTGGTGAGCGGCAACAGCCGGAGGGTCAGCCACAAGGCAGCGGCGGCCGCCCCGGAGCGTGAGCACTCCAGGCTGATCTCGCCCAGATGCGGCCGGTCGGAGGTGAAGTAGGTATAGGGGGAGTCGTGCCGGTAGAACCGGGCGGTCGCCGGGTCGGCGAACAACACCGCGCCGCACCCGTAGGGTTGGAGGCCGTGCTTGTGCGGGTCGATCGCCACGGAGTCGCTCCGTGCGATGGCCCGCAGCGCATCGCCGGTGGTCTCGTCGGTGAGCGGGCAGTCGGCGAGCAGAGCGAAGAAGCCGCCGTATGCGGCGTCCACGTGGACGCGGGCACCGTGCCGCCGCGCCAGCGGAACGATGCGGTGCACGGGATCGACGGCGCCCAGCGCCGTGGTCCCGGCCGTGGCGACGACCGTGCCGATGTCTCCCGTGGCCAGCAGTCGCTCCAGCGCGGGCACCTCCATCCGCCCCTGGTCGTCCACCTGGACGCCGTGTACCGGCACGCCCAGCAGCCGGCACATCCGGGCGTGTGTGTAGTGGCCTTCGGCGCTGACCGCGACGGAGCGGCCGGGACGGCTCTCGCGGGCGACGAACAACGCCTCCAGATTCGCCAGGGTGCCGCTGCTGGTGAGGTGCCCCAGAGGTGTCTCCAGGCCGACCATGGCGGCGAGTTGGCCGACCGCCTCCTCCTCCATCGCGGAGGTGGCGGGACCGCCGTCCAGTGCATGGTTGTTGGAGTTGACGAGCATCGCGGCGAGGTACCCGGCGACGGCGACCGGATGCGGGGGCTTGAGCATCTGCCCCGCGTAGCAGGGGTGGAAGAACGGGTAGCTGCCGTGCAGCCGGCCGGTCAGCTCGTCGAACGCGGCAGTGCAGGCAGCATCGTCGACGTCCATGGCCGGATGGGCCGCGTACTCCTCGTACGACCGGGCCCACGCCTCGAATGCCTCGGCCCCGCGATCCAGCCACCGCTTCAGCTCCATGCCCGCCCCCCGGCGCCATGACCCGCCCGACCGGGTAACCGTAGCCGGGGCCTGCTGCCCCGTCCGGGCATCGGCGGCGGCCTCACCCGAACGAGGAGGCTCCTCCTTCCTCCAGCAGTTCCGCGATCCGCAGGAGTGCGGGGAGCGCGGCGCGGAGGGCGGTGCGGTCCTCGGCGGAGAGGGAGCCGAGGGCGGTGCCGAGGCGGCGCTCGTGGGCGTGGGTCCAGGCGGCGAGCTGCGTGTCGCCGGTGTCGGTGAGGGTGACGGCCGAGGCCCGGCGGTCGTCGGGGTCGGTGGCGCGGGCGACCAGGCCGACGGTCATCAGCCGGCCGATGAGGCCGCTGACCGTGCTGGTGGCCAGGCGCTGCCGGGCGGCGAGGTCGCCGATGCGGGCCGGGGAGTGCTCGGCGAGGGCCTGCAGGAGTTCGACCTGGGCGATGGGCAGTTGCTCCCAGGGGTAGTCGGTGCGGATGGAGGTGCGCAGGGCACGGCGCAGGCGGGTGACGGCCTCCGTGAGCAGGCGGGCGTCCGTGCCGGTCACGGGGCGGGGCGGTGGCGCCGGGGATTCCGGGCGGGGGTGTGGCGGCATGACGGGACTCCGTCCATTGGCGGGCGGGGGTGGCCGAGTCGGCCGGGGCCAGGGGGTTGGCGGCCGGTCATGAGCCGGCTTCCGGCGGGTGGCGAGGGCCCGGCCGGACGGTGGCGCCGGTGAGGACGGCGGCCGCCAACAGGACGTAGACGGCCTGCTGTTCGCCGTCCGGCGCCCAGAGGTGGAGGGTGAGTGCGACCAGCGCGACCCCGAGCGCGGTGCCCAGGCCCCGGGCCATGTTGACCAGCCCGCCACCGGTGCCCGAGGACCTGGCCGGGATGGCGCCCATGATCAGGGCGTTGTTGGCCGGGGTGAAGATGCCCAGGCCCAGGCCGATCAGGGCGAGCAGCGGGGTCAACGGGCCGATGGACAGCGGGAGTACGCACATGGCGGCCAGTGCCGCGGTGCACAGGGCCGCGCCCAGCAGGCAGCGCCGGGCGTCGGTCAGGGCTCGTGGCAGTACCTTGTCCGCGCCGGTCGCGCCGAGCGCAAAGCCGAACGGCAGGGCCGTGAGCACCAGTCCGGCCGACAGCTCGGAGTGGCCGGCCGAGGTGAGGGCGATGGGCACCAGCACCAGCGGGCCGAACAGCACCAGATAGCCGCCCAACGCCCCGGCCAGCCCGGTGCGGACGGATCTGTGGCGCAGCACCGCGAGGTCGATGAGCGGTCGGCGGGCCCGGCGCTGGCGTGCGTTGAAGCCCCGGCCCGCCACCGCGGCGAGGGCGAACAGGGTGAGCACCGCCCAGGTGGGGACGGGGAGTCCGGAGGCCGCGGACATCCCGAGCAGCAGGGCGGTCGTCGCGGTGGCCAGCAGGGCCAGGCCCGGCCAGTCGAACCCCCCGGCGTGGTTGCGGCTGCGGGTGCGGGGCAGCAGGTACTGACCGGCGATCAGCGCGACCACCCCTATGGGCACATTGATGGCGAACACCCAGCGCCAGCCGAGCGTCGCCACCAGGGCGCCGCCGATGGTGGGGCCGAGCGCGAGCCCGAGTGCCTGGGCGGCGGCCTGGATGCCGAGGGCGGTGCGCAGCTTGCCGCGCGGTGCGCTGGTGGCCACCAGGGCGACGCTGTTGGCCTGCAGCATGGCCGCGCCGGTCGCCTGCACCAGCCGGAATCCGATCAGCGCGGCGAGGGTGGGGGCCAGTCCGCAGGCCGCCGAGGCGAGGGTGAAGACCAGGAAGCCGTAGAGGTAGAGGAGTTTGCGCCCGTGCGCGTCCGACAGCTGGCCGGCCGGCACCAGCAGGGCGACCAGGGTGAGCAGATAGCCGAGCGAGACCCATTCGACGGCGGCGAGCGAGGCGCCGAACTCGGTGCGCAGGCTGCCGTAGGTCAAGGTCACGACGCTCGCGTCCAGTTGGCCCATGAACGCGCCCAGGCACACCGTGGCCACCGCCAGCCGCCAGGCGTGCGGGCGCTCTCGTATGCGCTGGGGTCTGGCGCGCTCACGGGTCAGCGGAGCGGCCCAGGAGCGGTGGCCGCGGACCGGGGGCGGTGTCACCTCATGGGGCATGGCTCCCCTTCCCCGCCCGCGGTGTGCCACGGCCCGTCGGAGCGCCGTTCACCAGGGCTTTTCCGATGGCTCCCGGTCACCTTTTCCAGGCTACATCGGTAACAGAAATATTCGCCCACCGATGGGTGACGGGCAGGGGAAGAGGAGGAGGCCGGACCCCTCAGAGGTCCGACGCCCCCGACGGTGTCACATTGGTGTGGTCCACGGCGGCGGACAGCGCCCTGGCGAGCCGTACCCCGTCGTCGACGCCCCAGAAGTGCAGGTAGAACAGCCGGGGTTCCTCCCTCAGGAAGTGGCTGTGCAGGGAGACGACCTTGATGCCGCCGCGCCGGAGCGCCTTGATGACGTGCTGCACCTCCTCGGCCAGCAGCACGAAGTCGCCGTTGGCCGCGGCCCGTCCATTGCCGAGGGCCTGGAAGGCGAGGGCCGTGGTGGCTCCCGACCCCTTGGGGAGCACCCGGCCGTGTTCCGTGATGGTCTCGCGGCGGGCGAAGGTGACCTTGTAGATCTTGCCTTCGGTGCCGCCCCGGATGCCGCCGAAGGCGTCGGTGATGCTCTCGGTGTCCAAGTCCACTTCGTGCCGCTTGAGTTCGGACCAGGCCGGGGTGGCGGTGGCCCGCAGGACCGCCCGAAGTCCCCGGGCCAGGACCGCGGGGTCGGGGCCGATGCCATGGATGTGGGTCCACCAGATGTTGGGCTCGTGGGAGAGCAGGTGCTTGTGGATCGCGGTCTGGCTGAGCCCGTGGGCGTGCACGGCATCGGTCACCCGCTGCAACTCGCCGTCCGTGACAGCCATGTCGCCCATCAGCATCGTCTGGTCGTCGGCGTAGCGGATGAAGGAGATATACGAGCCGATCCCCAGATTGGGGTCGAGGGCGACTCCATAGGAGGACACCTTCAGGTCCCGGCGGGGGAATCCGATCCGGTAGACCGTGTTCCCGGCGATCCGTCCCTTGCCGCGCAACACCTCTCCGACGTCCGTCCAGTCGGACTCGGTGGTGTGCACCGGTTTGATGAGTTCGTCCGGGGCGGGTGGATGCGGGGAGTGGTGGAAGTCCGCCATCCCGGCACCGGCCAGCACCGGGGTCAGCGCGGCGGCGGTCAGCACGCGCCGTCGCGAGGTGGTCGTACGTGGTTCGGTATCCGGTTGTCTGTCACCGGTCATACAAGATCACCTCCATCGATGGTCATGTAACCACGGTCACATTGGCTCGGCCGGGAGGTGTGTGTAGGCCATCGGGTGGCCTGCCGGTACCCGTCCCGGAACGTCCGGAATACGGCGTCGCACGCCCGGGTTTCCGCTCCTGAGCCACACTGGACGACAACCGGAAGCGGGTAGGCGCGCATGAGCAGCACCGTGGAGCTCACCAAGGACAACTTCGACGAGATCGTTTCGGGCAGCGGGTTTGTGCTCATCGACTTCTGGGCCGCCTGGTGCGGGCCGTGCCGGCAGTTCGCACCGGTCTACGAGGCGGCCGCCGAGCGCCATGACGACCTGGTGTTCGGCAAGGTCGACACCGAGGCGCAGCCCGAGCTGGCCGCGGCCTTCGAGATCCGGTCGATCCCGACCCTGATGATCGTGCGGGACAACATCGCGGTGTTCGCCCAGCCCGGCGCGCTGCCCGAGACCGCGCTGGAGGACGTCATCGGCCAGGCCCGGGCCCTCGACATGGACGAGGTACGAGCGTCCGTCGCCCAGGCCGGAGCCCACGGTGAGTGAACTGCTGCTGGTCCGGCACGGCGAGACCGAGTGGAGCAGGACGGGGCGGCACACCGGCTGGACCGATGTGCCGCTGACCGAGCGCGGCCGGCGGCAGGCCGCGGCGCTGCGCCCGGCGCTCGCCGGGCGGCGGTACGGGGCGGTGCTGACCAGTCCGCTGGCCCGTGCGGTACGGACCGCCGAGCTGGCCGGGCTGCCCGATCCCAAGACCGACGACGACCTGCGGGAATGGGACTACGGCGGGTATGAGGGCATCACCACCGCCGAGATCCACCGCAGCCGGCCGGACTGGTTCCTCTTCGACGACGGGGTGGCGCCGGGGCCCGCGGCGCACCCCGGGGAGACGCCCGCGGAGGTCGGGGCGCGGGCCGACCGGGTGCTGGCCCGAATCGGGCCCTGGCTGCGGGACCCGGAGGCCGGCGATGTGGTGCTGGTGGCCCATGCGCACTTCCTGCGAGTGCTGACGGCTCGTAGGCTCGGGCTGCCGCCCTCGGCGGGCGCGCTCTTCCGCCTGGACACCGGCACGGTGAGCCGCATCGGCACGGAGCACGACCGTCCGGCGCTGGTGGCCTGGAACACGGTGCCGTAGGGCGTGTCGGAGCAGGACCGGCCGGGGACGGAAACGGATGATCTGAACATCCGATCGATCTTTGTACCGACCGCCTTCTGGGAGGACCATCGTGGCCACCAACCGCATTGCGCACACGGTTTGGGAGGGTGAGCTGCTGAAGGGCAGCGGCGTCGTCACCTTCGACTCGTCCGGCATCGGGGAGTTCCCGGTCAACTGGCCGTCGCGCGCCGAGCAGGCCAATGGCAGGACCAGCCCGGAGGAGTTGATCGCGGCCGCCCACTCCAGCTGCTTCTCCATGGCGCTGTCCCATGGGCTGACCGGTGCCGGGACGCCGCCGACCCGGCTGGTGACCAAGGCCGAGGTCACCTTTCAGCCGGGTGAGGGCATCACCGGGATCCACCTCACGGTCCGGGGCGAGGTGCCCGGCCTGAACGAGGAGGGCTTCGCCTCGGCCGCCGAGGACGCCAAGAAGAACTGCCCGGTCAGCCAGGCGCTGGCGGGCACGACGATCACGCTGGCCGCCGAACTCGCCTGAGCGCTCAGCGCAGCGTCGCGTGGACGATGAGGTTCTGCACCGGATGGCCGTTGTCGCCCGGGCCGCCCGCACAGGTGATCAGGCGCAGGGCCTTCTGCCCGGTGCCGTCACCGGTCTCCCGGCCCGGGAAGGCGGCCTTGTTGACGGTCTCGGTGCCGGTCTCGGTGCCGGTCACGGTGAAGTGCAGCACCTTGCCGTCGCCGCGCTCGATGTCGATCACGGTGCCCCGGCCGGCCTTGTGCAGATCGTGGAAGACGGCCTCGCCGTCCGGGGCGGCACGGTACCCGATGATCACGGCGGTGCCGGTGGTGCCGGGGAGGGCGCTGCCGGTGTACCAGCCGGCGGTGCCGCCCTTCTCGGGCGGCGGCGTCTGCACGGTCCTGCCCTTGTTCAGGCTCAGGCGGATCAGCGGGCTGTCCACCCCGATGGAGGGGATGCGGACCCGCTGCGGTTCATCGGCGGAGGCCGGGGTGGTGATGGTCCGGGAGGTGTCGGTCTCGCCCAGTGAGCAGCCGGTCAGTACGGCCAGTGCCAGCACCGGGGCCGCCAGGGCGAGGGCGAGGGAGTGCTTGCGGGGCATGGGTATCCGTCCGGGGATCGGGCACGACTGCGTTCACGGTACGAACCGGGGGCGTGCTCCCGCCTCGGGTAAACGGCCATGGTGCCTCCGTCCAAAGGACGAGTCCCCGGCTGATGCGGGACTGGTCCCGCCCGGGGCCGGCCGGGCGTCAGAGGTCGCCGAGCATGCGCTGGAGCAGGTCGCGCAGCGAGGTGCGCTCCGCGTGCGAGAGGCGGGCCAGGGGTTCGCGGGCGAACTTCAGCTCCTCCCGCAGCCGCTCGGCCGTCTCCCGGCCCGCCGCGGTGACGGCGGCCAGCTTGACCCGGCGGTCGTCCGGATCGGGGCGGCGTTCGACCAGGCCACGGGCCTCCAGGCGGTCGACGATGCCGGTGACATTGGACGGCTCGCACTTCAGCCGCTCGGCGATCCGCCGCATGGGCAGCGGCTCGCGGGAGAGCAGTGCCAGCAGGCGGGCCTGGGCGCCGGTGAGGGAGTGCCGGTCCGCGGCCTGCTCGTACTCCTCGTGGTAGCGCGCCACCACGGTGGCGACGAGCTCGACCACTTCCAGGGTCAGGGGATCGGTACGGGGCGCCATGGGAAACAGGATACCCCGTTGCTTGACAACGTGAAATATCGAAGAGCATGGTTGTTTCAGGTAATGAAGCATTATTGAGGAGGTCGTGTCCTTATGTCCACAATGTCCGCAACGCCCGCCACCGGCCGCGCCTGGCACCTTGTCGCCCGCCCGCACGGCTGGCCCAGGCCCGAGGACTTCGCGCTGCGCGACAACCCCGTGGCCGAGCCCGGCGAGGGGCAGATCCTGGTCCGCAACCTCCATATGTCGGTCGACCCCTATATGCGGGGCCGGATGAACGACACCCATTCATATGTCCCGCCCTTCCAGCTCGACCGGCC
Organism: Streptomyces xingningensis; assembly: GCF_054957865.1. NCBI lineage: Bacteria > Bacillati > Actinomycetota > Actinomycetes > Kitasatosporales > Streptomycetaceae > Streptomyces > Streptomyces xingningensis. The sequence continues at coordinate 85,079 of NZ_JBDJPF010000006.1, read as the reverse complement.
GATGACCGGCGGCGCGATCGGCGAGGTCCTCGCCTCCCGGGCCGAGGGCTTCGCGGCCGGCGACCACGTCCTGCACGACTTCGGCTGGCGGGAGTTCGCCGTCTTCGACGCCCGGCACGCGACCAGGGCCGACGCCGGCGCCGTGCCGCTCTCCGCCTACCTCGGCGCGCTCGGCATGCCGGGCCTGACCGCCTATGCGGGCCTGCTCGAGGTCGCCTCCTTCCGCGAGGGCGACGCCGTCTTCGTCTCCGGCGCCGCGGGCGCGGTCGGCAGCCAGGTCGGCCAGATCGCCAGGCTCAAGGGCGCGTCCCGGGTCATCGGCAGCGCGGGCTCCGACGAGAAGGTGCGGCGCCTGGTCGAGGAATACGGCTTCCACGCCGCCTTCAACTACAAGGACGGCCCGGTCGCCGAGCAGCTGGCCGAGGCCGCGCCCGACGGCATCGACGTCTACTTCGACAACGTCGGCGGCGAACACCTGGAGGCGGCCATCGCCGCCCTCAAGCTGCACGGCCGCGTCACCCTGTGCGGCGCGATCGCCCAGTACAACGCCACCGAGCCGACGCCCGGCCCGCGCAACCTGGCCCTCGCCATCGGCAAGCGGCTGCGTCTGCAGGGCATGCTCGTCACCGACCACCAGGCGCTGTTCCCGCGGTTCGCCGAGGAGGTCGGCGGCTGGATCCGCTCCGGCGAGCTGAAGTACGACGAGACCGTGGTGCACGGCATCGAGAACGCCGTGGAGGCCTTCCTCGGGCTGCTGCGCGGCGACAACACCGGCAAGATGATCGTCAGCCTCGGCGACTGACTTCCTGGAAATACCCCCCCGGAAACAGGAGAACCACCATGTCCATCCAGTCCGTGGATGTCCTCTACACCGCCGTCGCCACCGCCGAGAACGGCCGTGACGGCCGCGTCGCCAGCGACGACGGCAAGCTCGACGTCGTCGTCAACCCGCCCAAGGAGCTGGGCGGCAGCGGTGCGGGCACCAACCCCGAGCAGCTGTTCGCGGCCGGTTACAGCGCCTGCTTCCAGGGCGCGCTGGGCGTGGTCGCCCGCCAGGAGAAGGCCGACATCTCCGGCTCGACGGTGACCGCCGAGATCGGCATCGGCAAGATCCCGGGCGGCGGCTTCGGCCTGAAGGTCGCCCTCTCGGCCCGGATCCCCAACGTCGACGAGGCGACCGCCCGCGCGCTGCTGGAGAAGGCCCACCAGGTGTGCCCGTACTCCCACGCGACCCGTGGCAACATCGAGGTCACCCTGAACGTGGCCTGAGGGTGTCCGCGGCCACCGTGAGCAGGGAGGGCGGCGCCCCGCAGGCCCGGTGCGAGCTTGGCGATTCTCATGGGACGGAATGAAACCACCGGTATTGGAATAACGGTAGAACGCCGTCAAGCCCCTTTGTAGGAAGGCGAATTCCGGCCACAATGGCGATATGGTCATAGCCGGGTTCACCTCAGCGCAGCACCTCATACCCGCCGCGTTTCCCGCTCCGCCACCGCTGTTCGGCCTGAGAAGCGGCCAAGACATCCGGCAGTTCACCGAGTTGGGCCTCGCCCTGCTGTTCTCCTCGCTCATCGGCCTGGAGCGCGAGTGGCGGCAGAAGAGCGCGGGGCTGCGCACCCACACCCTGGTCGGGGTGGGCAGCGCGCTGTTCATGGAGGTCTCGATGCACGGCTTCGGCGCCGTGGTCGGACAGCCCGGCACCGATCTGGACCCCTCCCGGGTGGCCGCGCAGATCGTCTCGGGCATCGGCTTCATCGGCGGCGGCCTGATCTTCGTCCGCCGGGACGCGGTACGCGGCCTGACCACGGCGGCGACCATCTGGCTGACCTGCGCGGTCGGCATGGCCTGCGGCGGCGGGCTGCCGCTGCTGGGCGCCGCCGCGACCGTGGTGCACGTCCTGGTGGTGCGGGGCTTCCCGCACATGGCCCGGCGGCTGGTGCCGGCGCCGGCCGTCGGACGGGTCGAGCTGAGACTGTCCTACCGCACCCGCCGGGGGCTGCTGGGGCGGGTGCTGGAGCTGTGCACCCAGCGCGGCTTCCGGGTGACGGGCGTGCACATCGAGTCCGAGGCCCAGGAGAAGGGAAAGGCCAAGGAGGCCGATGTGGTGCTGAGCCTGGAGGGCAGGGCATCCGCGCACCCGCTCGTCGAGGAGCTGACCGACTGGGACGGCATCCTCGGCGTGGGGCTGAGCGCACACCGGGACAGCACGGAGTAACTCGCTTATGGGAAAGGCGCGTTCATCGGCTACCGTGCAGGGCAGGCAGGGGTGGGGCGACCTGACGGGCCGCACCCCTGCCCCGCCGCGCTACCGCTCCGCGGTGATCCGCCGGTAGGCCAGCTCGGCCAGCTCCCGCTGGCCCTTCTTGTTGGGGTGGAACCAGTCCCAGCGGCTCAACTGCTCGCCGGTGAAGCCGTACCCGTGCACCGAGCCGCCGTCATAGCGGCACAGCGCGTCCCGCCCGCAGACCTCCTTCAGGGCCGCGTTGTACTCGCCGACCCGCCGGTCCACCCGCTCGCGCCGGTCCTGCGCGGCCGCGTCCTGCGCCTCGGCGTCCCGCAGCATGGACGGGCAGATCCCCAGCTTCCACACCTGCCGGTTCAGGGAGTTCTTGCTCCCCTCCGACCACAGCCGTTTGAGGTCCGGCACGCTCGCCACATACACCTGGGTCTTCGGCAGCGCCCGGCGGAGCTCCTTGAGGGACCGTTCGAAGTCGGCGCGGTAGCTGCTCACCGGCGTCATGTCGGCCACCTCGGTGCGGCAGGCGTCGTTGGCCCCGAGAAGCACGGTCACCAGCTGCGGCCGGTCCGCGATCGCCGAGCGCATCTGGCCCGGCAGGTCCGCCATCCGGGCGCCGGTCTCGGCGTGGTTCCAGCTGTTGCCCCCGGGGGACGGCAGCAGCCGGGCGGCCAGGCTGTTCACCTTGGTGCCGGTGGCCCAGGAGACCTCCGGACAGTCGGAGAGCACGGAACAGGCGTTGAAGCCACGGGTGATGGAGTCGCCGAGGGAGGCCATCGACCGCGGGTGGGTGTTCCAGGCGGGCTTGGGGACCGCCTTCGGCGCGGTGGCCCCCTTCGCTCCGTCCGTACGGTCGTCGCAGCCCGCGAGCAGCAGCGTCGCCGAGAGCGCCGCCACCGTGGCCCGGGCGGCCCAGTACCGCCGCCCCCTGCTGGTGCGCATGGACTTCCCCCTCCGGCCGGGTGATATCTGTCCGGGACCGACGGTACGTCACTGCGCGGACCTCGGTGCACGATAGCTTTTCCCCGGGGCGGGCCGAGCCGGCCCGGGCAGCGTTCGCACTCCGTACCGCCGCATCACAAGACATCAGTTCCTGTCCCTTTTCGGGAGATTTGCCCCCGATGGTGTTTACTGTTGGTCACCTCGCTCGCTGGTGCGGGAGTGGCCATTGGGGCAGAATGTCGGAAGCTGTCCCAGGCGGGACCGGCACAGGTGCGAGGCCGCTGGGGAAGGCGACCCTCGAACCGCACTGGAGGTCCCGGTGACGACACGTGGAGTTCTGTATGTGCACTCCGCGCCGCGCGCGCTGTGCCCGCACGTCGAATGGGCCGTGGCGAGCGTACTGGGCGTGCGCGTCGCCCTCGACTGGATCCGGCAGCCTGCCGCCTCCGGCACCTGGCGGTCCGAATTCTCCTGGCAGGGCCAGGCCGGCACCGCCTCCAAGCTCGCCTCCGCGCTGCGCGGCTGGCACCTGCTGCGCTTCGAGGTGACCGCCGAGCCCTGTGCCACCGCCGAGGGCGAGCGCTACAGCTCCACGCCCGAACTGGGCATCTTCCACGCGGTCACCGGCATGCACGGCGACATCCTCATCCCCGAGGACCGGCTGCGGGCGGCGCTCGGCCGGGCGGCGAGGGGCGAGACGGACCTTGCGGCAGAGGTCGCCAAGCTGCTCGGCAAGCCCTGGGACGACGAGCTGGAGCCCTTCCGCCACGCGGGCGAGGGCGCGCCCGTCCGGTGGCTCCACCAGGTGGTCTGAGCGCGGACTTGACTTCGAGAAGGCTCGAGTACCTACCGTTTGCGCCATGACCGACACCCTTTCCGTAGCCGTACTCGGCACCGGCATCATGGGCGCCCCCATGGCCCGCAACCTCGCCCGCGCCGGCCTGGCCGTACGGGCCTGGAACCGCAGCCGCGAGAAGGCCGAGCCGCTCGCCGCCGACGGAGTGCACATCGCGGACACCCCGGCCGACGCCGTACGGGGCGCCGACACCATCCTGACCATGCTGTACGACGGACCCACCGTGCTCGGCGTGCTGCGCGAGGCCGCCGCCGCGCTGGCGCCCGGGACGGTGTGGATCCAGTCGACGACCGCGGGCCTCGACGGGCTCGACGGGTTCGCCGCCTTCGCCCGCGAGCACGACCTGCTGCTGGTCGACGCCCCGGTGCTGGGCAGCAAACAGCCCGCCGAGCAGGGCGGCCTCACGGTGCTGGCCGCGGGCCCGGAGGCGGTCCGGGCCCGGCTCGCCCCGGTCTTCGACGCGATCGGCTCCCGCACCCTCTGGGCCGGCGAGGACGGGGCCGCCGGCGCGGCCACCCGGCTCAAGCTGGTCGTCAACAGCTGGGTGCTCGCCGTCACGCACGGCACGGCGGAGGCGCTGGCGCTGGCCGACGGGCTGGGCGTGGATCCCGGGCACTTCCTCGAGGCCGTCGCGGGCGGCCCGCTGGACATGGGCTATCTGCGGGCCAAGGCCGGGGTGCTGCTGAACAAGACCCTCACCCCGCCCAGCTTCGCGACCACCACCGCCGAGAAGGACGCCCGGCTGATCGTCGCGGCGGGCGAACGGGCCGGGGTACGGCTCGATGTCGCGGCGGCGGGCGCGGAGCGGTTCCGGCGGGCCGTCGAGCAGGGGCACGGGGGCGAGGACATGGCCGCCTCGTACTTCGCCAGCTTCGACGGAAGTTGATGGGAAGTTGATGCTTCGCTGGCCCGCCCGGTCACCAAGTGACCGGGCGGGCCAGCGAGTTGACGTACGGTCAGACAGTGCGCAGGGCCAGCACCACGTTGTGGCCGCCGAAGCCGAAGGAGTTGTTGACCGCGGCGATGGTGCCCTGCGGGAGCGGACGGGCCTCGCCGCGGACGATGTCCGCGTCGATCTCCTCGTCCAGCTCGTCGATGTTGATGGTCGGCGGCGCCAGCCGGTGGTACAGGGCGAGCACGGTGGCGACGGTCTCGATGCCGCCCGCACCGCCGAGCAGATGGCCCGTCATCGACTTGGTGGCGGAGATCGCCACATGGTCGAGCTCATCGCCCAGCACCCTGCGCAACGCCTTGATCTCCGCGAGGTCGCCCTGCGGGGTGGAGGTGGCGTGCGCGTTGAGGTGCACGACCTCCGAGGGCTTGAGGTCGCTGGAGTCCAGCAGGTTCTGCAGCGCGGCGGCGATGCCGCGGCCGGTGGGCTCCGGCTGCGCGATGTGGTGGCTGTCCGCGGACAGGCCCTGGCCCAGCACCTCGCAGTAGACCCGGGCCCCGCGCCGGGCGGCGTGCTCGGCGGACTCCAGGACGACGACGCCGGAGCCCTCGCCCAGGACGAAGCCGTCCCGGGCCTTGTCATACGGCCGGGAGGCCTGCTGCGGCTCGTCGTTGTTCTTGGACATCGCCATCATGCTGGCGAACGCCGCGACGGGCAGCGGGTGGATGGCCGCCTCGGTGCCGCCCGCGACGACCACATCGGCCCGGCCGGTGCGGATCATCTCGACGGCGTAGCCGATCGCCTCGGCGCCGGACGCACAGGCGCTCACCGGGGTGTGTACGCCCGCCTGGGCGCCCACCTCCAGGCCCACGTTGGCGGCCGGGCTGTTGGGCATCAGCATCGGCACGGTGTGCGGGGAGACGCGGCGGGCGCCCTTCTCCCGGAGCACGTCGTACTGGTCGAGCAGGGTGGTCACGCCGCCGATGCCGGAGGCGATGACGGTGCCCAGCCGCTCGGGGGCGACCGTGGTGTCCTCGCCGGCCTTGGCGGTGTACCCCGCGTCGGCCCAGGCCTCACGGGCCGCGATCAGCGCGAGCTGCGCCGACCGGTCCAGCTTGCGGGTCAGCGGGCGGGGCAGCACGTCCCCCGGGTCCACCGCCGCGACCGCGGCGATCCGGACCGGGAGGTCGGCGAACCGTTCACCCTCCAGCGGCCGTACACCGGAACGCCCGGCGAGCAGCCCTTCCCAGGTTGTTGCGCTGTCGCCACCCAGCGGTGTGGTTGCGCCGATACCGGTGACGACCACGGTGCGATTGGTCGAGTTCACAGGGATTCTGTCTCCACGTGTAGAGGTGCTGGAACCGCCACCGCATGGGTGGCGACAAGCGTTGCGATCAGTCCTGGTGCTTCAGGATGTAGCCGGCGGCGTCGCCGACGGTCTTGAGGTTCTTGACGTCCTCGTCCGGGATCTTCACGTCGAAGCGCTCCTCGGCGGCGACGACCACCTCGACCATGGACAGCGAGTCGACGTCCAGGTCATCGGTGAAGGACTTGTCCAGCTTGACGTCCTCGACGGGGATGCCTGCGATCTCGTTGACGATCTCGGCGAGACCCTCGACGATCTCTTCCTGCGTGGCGGCCATTGCGGCGCTCCTTCGATATTGCGGTGGAACTGCGGTAAGTGAACTGCTGGTGCGGTGAGGCCCCGCACGGCGGCCGGACGACGCCGGACCGTACGGATTCCCGCCTAGGGGAGGGTAACGACCGTCGCGGCGTACACGAGACCCGCCCCGAAGCCGATGAGGAGCGCGGTGTCCCCGCTCTTCGCCGCTCCGGTCGCCAGGAGCCGCTCCATGGCCAGCGGAATGGAGGCCGCGGAGGTGTTGCCCGTGGTCTCCACATCGCGGGCGACGACGACATTCTCCGGCAGCTTGAGCGTCTTGACCATCGAGTCGATGATGCGCAGGTTCGCCTGGTGCGGGATAAACACATCCAGGTCCGCGGCGGCGACCCCGGCCTCGTCCAGCGCCTGCTGGGCGACCTTCGCCATCTCGAAGACGGCCCAGCGGAAGACCGCCTGGCCCTCCTGGGTGATGGCGGGGAAGCGTACCTCGGTCTCCTCGCGGTACATGTCCCAGGGCACGGTCTGCTTGATGACCTCGGACTTGTCGCCCTCCGAACCCCACACGGTGGGGCCGATGGCCGGCTCCTTGGCGGGGCCGACGACCACGGCGCCCGCGCCGTCGCCGAACAGGAAGGCGGTGGAACGGTCGTCGAGGTCCGTCAGGTCCGAGAGCCGCTCGACCCCGACGACCAGGACGTACTCCGCGGAGCCCGCGGTCACCATGCCCTTGGCGAGGGTCAGGCCGTAGCCGAAGCCCGCGCAGCCGGCGGAGATGTCGAAGGCGGCCGGCCGGCCCGCGCCGATCCGGTGGGCGATCTCGGTCGCGATGGCCGGGGTCTGCTTGAAGTGCGACACCGTCGCGACGAGCACGGCACCGACCTCCTCGGGAGCGATCCCGGCATCCGCGATCGCCTTGCCCGCCGCCTCGACGGACATGGTGGCCACGGTCTCGTCGGGGCCCGCCCAGTGCCGGGTGGCGATGCCCGAGCGGGAGCGGATCCACTCGTCGGAGGAATCGATGCGCTTGAGGATCTCCTCGTTGGGCACCACCCGGGTCGGCCGGTAGCCTCCCACGCCCATGATGCGCGCGTAGGGGGCACTCTTGCCGGGCTTGATCTTCGCAGTCATGATCTCGGGCTCCTTACGCGGCCGCGGAATCGGCATCCAGGGTGTGCTCGGCGATCAGCTCACGGGCGGCGTCGAGGTCGGCCGGGGTCTTCAGGGCGAGCGTCTTCACCCCGGGCAGGGCGCGCTTGGCCAGCCCCGTCAGGGTGCCGCCGGGGGCGGCCTCGATCAGCGCCGTGACACCCAGCTCCTTGAAGGTCTCCATGCACAGGTCCCAGCGGACCGGGTTGGCGACCTGGCCGACCAGCCGCGTCACGACCTCCCTGCCGGAGGCGACGACCCGGCCGTCCCGGTTGGAGACATAGCGGGTGTGCGGGTCGGCGGGGACCACCTCGGCGGCCGCGGCCTCCAGGGCCGCCACGGCCGGGGCCATGTGGCGGGTGTGGAACGCGCCCGCCACCTTCAGCGCGACGACCTTGCGGGTGCCCTCCGGCTTGTCCGCGGCCAGCGCCGCCAGCTGCTCGGTGGTGCCCGCGGCCACCACCTGGCCGGCGCCATTGACGTTCGCCGGGGTCAGGCCGAGCTTCTCCAGGTGCGGCAGGACGATCTCCGGATCTCCGCCGAGCAGCGCCGACATGCCCGTCTCGGTGACGGCCGCGGCCTCCGCCATGGCCAGCCCGCGCCTGCGCACCAGCTCCAGGGCGTCCCGCTCGGTGAGCACCCCGGTGAGGGCGGCGGCGGCGAGCTCGCCGACGCTGTGACCGGCGGCGGCACCCACCAGGCGGGAGAAGTCCTCGGTGGCGGGGAACAGCTGCCGTGCCGAGAGCAGGGCGGACGCGACCAGCAGCGGCTGGGCCACGGCGGTGTCGCGGATCTCGTCGGCATCGGCCTTGGTGCCGTAGTGGACGAGATCCAGGTCGATGGCGTCGGACCACTCCCGCAGGCGGTCCTGGGCGCCGGGAAGGTCGAGCCAGGGGGTCAGGAAGCCGGGCGTCTGAGCGCCCTGGCCGGGGGCGACGAGTACGAGCACCCTCACACTCTCTCTCGTGGACGGGTTCGCCCACCCGTGGGGACAGGGACGAAGAACCGTCAGGGGAATTGTTTACGTTCTACAAAAGCCTACGTCGGTCACCCGGCCTCGGCCAGACGCCCGAGAATCAGTGCGATTCGCAGCGTGAAGGCGGAGCGCACATCGGAGGGCGACCAGCCGGTGACGTCCGTCACACGTCGGAGGCGGTATCGCACGGTGTTGGGGTGGACGAACAACATCCGCGCCGCCCCCTCCAGGCTGCTCGCCTGCTCCAAATACACACTCAGCGTCTCCAGCAGGGCGGAGCCCGCTTCCTCCAGCGGTCTGTAGATCTCCTCCACCAGTTGCTGACGGGCCACCGGATCTCCGGCCATCGCGCGTTCCGGCAGGAGATCGTCGGCCAGCACCGGCCGGGGGGCGTCCGGCCAGGCCGAGCAGGCCTTGAGCCCGGCGGCCGCGGACTGCGCGGAGCGCGTGGCCGCCAGCAGGTCGGGAACCACCGGACCGGCCACCACCGGACCGGCGGCGAACGGGCCGATCAGCGCCTTCGCGGCCTGCAGCGGACTCTCCGACCCGCCCGCGATGACCACCAGCCGGCTGCCGAGCACCCCCGTCAGCACCTGGAGCTTGGCGTGCCGGGAGGCCCGCCGGATGGCCTCGACCGTCAGCTCACTGTCCCCGTTCGGCGCCGTGCCCAGCACCACGCACACATGCGAGGGCGAGTTCCAGCCCAGCGCGGCCGCCCGGGACAGCGCCCCCTCGTCGGCCTCGCCCGACAGCACCGCATTGACGACCAGCGACTCCAGCCGGGCATCCCATGCGCCGCGCGCCTCGGCCGCCTGCGCATAGACCTGGGCGGTGGCGAAGGCGATCTCCCGGGCGTAGACCAGCAGCGCCTCGCGCAGCGCCGACTCGTCGCCGGGCGCCGCCACCTCGTCGATCGCGGACTCCATCACCTCGATCGTGGTGCGCACCATCTCCACGGTCTGGCGCAGGGTGATCGCCCGGGTCAGCTCGCGGGGCGCCGTCCCGAAGACGTCCGTACTGATCGCCTGGGGCGTCTCCGGATGCCGGAACCACTCGGTGAAGGCCGCGATACCGGCCTGCGCCACCAGGCCGATCCAGGACCGGTTCTCCGGTGGCATCGCCCTGTACCACGGCAGCTGGGCATCCATCCGGGCGATGGCGGCGGCAGCCAGCGTCCCGGACGACTTCTCCAGGTTGCGCAGGGTGGCGCTGTGCGGGTGCGGGGTGTGAGCGACGGGTTCAGGCACGGGACAAGCCTGCCCTATCCGAGTGCGGCACGGTGGGGGTCCCCCCACGACCGTTCAGGTCTGTGGGGGAGGGCGGGCTACCGTGGGCCGGTGACGTACGTGCAGCGCGCCGCGCGGCGCTTTCGCGGCGGTGACCCGGCGGCCGGGATCGAGACCTGGCACGCGTTCTCCTTCTCCGGCTTCTACGACCCGGACAATGTGCGGTTCGGACCGCTCGCGGCCTGCAACGAGGAACGGCTGGCGCCGGGCGCGGGGTTCGCCGAGCATCCGCACCGGGATGTGGAGATCGTCACCTGGGTGGTCGAGGGCGAGCTCACGCACGAGGACTCCACCGGCCGGGTCGCCGTGGTGCGCCCCGGCGATGTGCAGCGGCTGAGCGCGGGCTCCGGCGTGCGGCACACGGAGCGCAACGCGGGCGAGGCCCCGCTGCGGTTCGTCCAGATGTGGCTGACCCCCTCGGACTTCGGCGGGCCGCCGTCCTACGAGGTGGTGCGGGGCGTCGGGGACGGCGCCTGCTGTCCGCTGTCCGGAGCCGAGGCGGTGCTGCATGTGCGCCGGCCGGAGCGGGGCGCGCGGGTCGCCCTGCCGGGTGCGCCCTGGCTGTACGTACATGTGGTGCGGGGCGCGGTGCGGCTGGGCGGGGAAGTGCTGCGGGAGGGGGACGCGGCCCGGGAGCTCGATGCGATGGACGTCGAGGCCGAGGCGGTCGACGACGCGGAGCTGCTGGTGTGGGAGATGCACGCGGAGCCGCACTTTCCGTGAGGGGAGTGCTTGCGCCCCGGTCCCTCCCTCTCGCCGTTTCCTCCGGGGCTCCGCCCCGGACCCCGAAACCGCGCTCCGCGCGGTTGCCCTCAAACGCCGGACGGGCTGAACTTTCGCGCCCGGCCCGGCACCATCAAGTCCGTCCGGCGCTTGAGGACGAGCGGTGGAGCCGCGACAGGGGCCTGGGGCACAACCCCAGGAAATGGTGAAAGGGCGGGACCGGGGCACACATCCCTAGCTCAGTTCCGCCAGCACCGCATCCGTCAGGCGCGGCCACGCCTCGATCGCCCACGAGCCGAAGGGGCGGTCGGTCAGGGTGATGCACGCCGCCCCCGCATCTGGGTCCACCCAGAGGAACGTCCCCGACTGCCCGAAGTGCCCGAATGTCCGCGGCGAGGACGAACTTCCCGTCCAGTGCGGGGACTTGGCGTCCCGGATCTCGAAGCCCAGCCCCCAGTCGTTGGGCCGCTGATGGCCGTAGCCCGGCAGCACGCCGGTCAGGCCGGGGAAGGCCACCCGCGTCGCCTCGTCCAGCGCGCCGCGCGACAGCAGCCGCGGCGCCTGCAGTTCGGCGGCGAAGCGGGCCAGGTCGGCCACGGTGGAGACGCCGTCCTTGGCCGGTGAACCCGGCAGTTCGGTGGCGGTCATGCCGAGCGGCTCCAGCACCGCCTGGCGCAGATACTCGGCGAACGGGATGTCCGTGGCCTTGGCGAGGTGGTTGCCGAGCACCTCGAATCCGGCGTTGGAGTACAGCCGCCGCGTCCCCGGCTCGGCCATCGCCCGGTGCTCGTCGAAGGCCAGCCCGGAGGTGTGCGCCAGCAGATGACGGACCGTGGCGCCGGCCGGCCCGGCCGGCTCGTCCAGCTCCACCGCGCCCTCCTCGACGGCGATCAGCGCGGCATACGCGGCCAGCGGCTTGGTGACGGATGCCAGCGGGAACCGGTGGCCGACCGGGCCGCGGGCCCCGGCGAGCGTGCCGTCGGCCCGTACCACGGCCGCCGCGGCGGTCTCCACCGGCCAGTTCTCGATCATCCGCAGACTCTCCATGACGATGAGCCTAACCCGCCAAGATTTCCCCAAGGATTGGCTTGCCTGGAGTGCACTCCAACTCCCTAGCGTTGACGTCGTCGCAAGGGCAACGACAAACGGCGCCCGTCATTTGGGACACCAGGGGGATTCGCATGAGCGTGATCGACACCGCACCGATGGAGGTGCGCGGCTGCGCCGCACTCGAGCCGGCGCGCCGTCGCCGCCCCGAGGGCCGGGAGCGCTACACGATCAGCGAAGTGGCCGACTACGCCGGACTGTCCGCCCACACCCTGCGCTGGTACGAGCGGATCGGGCTGATGCCCCTCGTCGACCGTTCCCACACGGGCCAGCGCCGCTACACCAACCGCGATCTGGACTGGCTGGACCTGGTGGGCAAGCTGCGACTGACCGGCATGCCGGTGGCGGACATGGTGCGTTACGCACAGCTGGTGCGCGAGGGCGAGAGCACCTTTGCCGAGCGCGAGCGGCTGTTGCGGGCGCACCGCGAGGGAGTGCGCCGGCGGATAGCCGAGCTGCAGGGCACGCTCGATGTGCTCGACTACAAGATCGACATCTATTCCGGCGCCCGGCACCGGGCGTCCGAAGGAGTTTGAGACAACGGATGGGCAACACCAAGATCGCAACCACGGCGCTCGGCAACGGCGGACCCGAGGTGGGCGTCCAGGGCCTCGGCTGCATGGGCATGAGCTGGGCCTATGGACCGGGGGCCGGCCAGGACGAGGCGAGGGCCACCCTGGAGCGGGCCCTGGAGCTGGGCGTCACGCTCTACGACACGGCCGACGCCTACGGAGACGGCGACAACGAGGAGCTCATAGCGCCCTTCATCCAGGCCAACCGGGAACAGGTCGTGCTGGCCACCAAGTTCGGGATCCGCACCGACCCCACGGACAAGTGGAAGAGGACCATCCGTAACGACCGCCCGTACATCCGCCAGGCCGTCGAGGACAGCCTGCGGCGGCTGGGCGTCGAGGTGATCGACCTCTACTACATGCACCGGCGGCAGCTGGACATCCCCATCGAGGAGACGGTCGGCGCGATGGCCGAGCTGGTGGCGGAGGGCAAGGTCAAGCACCTGGGCCTGAGCGAGGTCACCGGGAGCGAGCTGCGCACCGCCCACGCGGTGCACCCGATCGCCGCCGTGCAGTCCGAGTGGTCGCTGTTCAGCCGGGACATCGAGGCCAATGTGGTGCCCGCGGTACGCGAGCTGGGCGTCGCGCTGGTGGCCTACTCACCGCTCGGCCGCGGCTTCCTGACCGGGTCCTTCGCCGACGCCAAGAAGGAGCTCGGGGCCGACGACTGGCGCACCACCCACCCCCGCTTCTCCGGCGACAACGCGGCCGCGAACGTGGCGCTGCTGGCCCCGGTGCGGGCCATCGCCGAGCGGCATGGCGTCACGCTCGCGCAGGTCGCCCTGGCCTGGGCGCAGCAGCGGGCCGAGGTCCACGGGCTGGCCGTGGTGCCCATCCCGGGTACCCGGCGGCGCTCCCGCCTGGAGGAGAACGTGGGAGCCGCCCGGCTGGTGCTGAGTGCCGAAGAGCTGGGCGAGCTGGAGCCGATCGCCGGAAAGGTGTCCGGGGCGCGCTACGCGGACATGACGTTCACCTCGGCGAGCAGGGAGTAGCAGGGGTGACCCTCAAGCTCCGTCCCCCGGGGTCACCAGGCCCGCCTCGTAGGCGAAAATCACCGCTTGGGCGCGGTCCCGCAAGTCCAGTTTCGCCAGCACCCGGCCGATGTGGGTCTTGACCGTCTGTTCGGCCAGCACCAGGGACCGGGCGATCTCCTGGTTGGACAGGCCGCGCGCGATCAGTTCGAGCACCTCGGTCTCGCGTGGCGTCAGGCCGTTGAGGCGCAGCGCGGGGTTCCGGCGCGGGGCGGGCCGCTGCCTGGCGAAGTCCGCGATCAGGCGGCGGGTGACGGAGGGCGCGAGCAGGGCCTCGCCGGCCGCCACGACGCGCACGGCGGAGATCAGGTCGGCCGGCGGGGCGTCCTTGAGCAGGAAGCCGGAGGCACCCGCGCGCAGCGCCTCATAGACGTAGTCGTCGACGTCGAAGGTGGTGAGCATCAGCACCTTCGGCCGGTGGACCACGCCGCGGGGCGGGTCGAGGAGCCGGCGGGCGGCCTCCAGGCCGTCCATCTCCGGCATGCGGACGTCCATCAGCACCACGTCCGGGTGCGCGCTGCGGCTCAGTTCCACGCCCTGCCGTCCGTCGGGGGCGTCACCGACCACGTCGATGTCGGACTGGGCGGCGAGCAGGGCGGCGAAGCCCGCCCGCACCATCGCCTGGTCGTCGACGATGATCACCTTGATGGTCATGCGGCGGGGGTTTCCTCTTCGGTCGTCTCTTCGGTGAACGGCAGCCGGGCCGCGACCCGGAAGCCGCCGTCCGGCAGCGGGCCGGTGTCCAGGGTGCCGCCGACCAGCCGGACGCGCTCCCGCATCCCGACCAGGCCGTGGCCGGTGCCGGAGGCCTCCAGCGGGGTGTCCGGCCGGTCCGCGGGGGCGTTGACGACCAGGACCATCAGGCTCGTCCGGTCCGCCGTGACGGACACCCGGGTGATCGCGCCCGGCGCGTGCCGGACCGCATTGGCCAGGGCCTCCTGGACGATGCGGTAGGCCGACAGGTCCACGGCCTGCGGCAGTGGCCCGGCGGTCGCCTCGGGGGCGATCACCAGTTCCACCGGCTGCCCGGACCGCACGGTCGCCTCCACCAGCTGGCCGATGCGGTCCACGCCCGGCTGGGGCGCCCGGTCCCCGCCGGTGTCCTCGCTGCGCAGCACCCCCAGCAACCGCCGCATCTCGCTCAGCGATTCGCGTGCGGTGGCGGCGATCGAGCCGAACTCCTCGCTCGCCTCCGGCGGCAGCCCGGCGATGCGGTAGGGGGCGCTGTCCGCCTGCACGGTGATCACCGACATATGGTGGGCGACCACGTCATGCAGTTCGCGGGCGATGCGGGTGCGCTCCTCGAGCAGGGTGCGTTGGGCGCGCTCGGCCTCGCTGATGGTCTCCTGTTCGGCCAACGCCCGCCTGGCGTCGCCGCGTTCGCGCAGGGCGACGCACAGCACCAGCAGCACGCCGGCGATGACGACCATGGCCACCCAGCTGCCGTTGCTGCGATGCGGGTGGGTGCCCACCAAGGCCGCGCTCGCCAGTGAGGTCACCAGCCAGACCGCGACGAGCGTGGTGCGTCGTTCCCGCAGTCCCAGGGCGACCATCAGCACCAGCATGCCGACGATCGCCATGGGCGACCACGGCCAGATGGGCTGCTCGGCGGCGGCCGTGAGGTGTGGCGGGACCGCGAGGTGCGGCGGGACCGTGATGGGCCGCGGCTCCACGGCCAGCAGGGCGAGCGCGCCCATGATGTCGGCCGTGAAGGCGATCGCCCAAGCCGCCAGGGGCCTGCGCACGGCCAGCAGCAGGGGGCCGGTCTGGGCGAGGGCGAGGGCGAAGGCGAAGCCGCCGTTCAGGTTGTAGGCGTTGCCCTGCAGGTTGACGGTGGTGGTCGGCAGCAGGATGGCGACGAACAGGAGGGCGACCAGGTAGGGCAGCCGCCGGACGAACGGGCGCTTGGACCGGCCGAACAGCGGCTCCGGGGGCCCGGCGGGCGTGAACAGGTCGCGGACCTGCGAGAACAAGGGCTGGAGCATGACGCGTCCAGCGTACGGGCGGCGGCCCGGGCAGGCGTCATACCCCGGTAGCAAGACCCTCGTATGACGGCTCTCGCCCGGAGCGCCGGCTCACAGCTCGGCCAGCAGCTCCGCCTTCTTGGTGCTGAACTCGTCGTCGGTCAGCAGGCCCGCCGAGTGCAGCGCCCCCAGGTGGCGGATGCGGTCGGCGATGGCTCCGGGATCCGGGCGGGCGGGCTGGAGGGACGCCTCGCGGGCGACGGTCGCGGCGGAGGCCGCGACGGCGGGGGACGCGGCGCGCACGGCTGCGAGGACCGCCGCGGCGAAGGGCAGCGACTCATGGACGAGGCCGTAGCCCATGCCGAAGACGACCGCCGCCGGGTCCTGGTCGGCCTGCCCTGCGGGGAGCGGGGTGCCGTCGCGCGGGAGGAGCCGCAGATGACCGCCGGTGAGCTCCGGGGAGCGCCAGTCGACGCCGGACAGGCCCTCGACGGGGAAGCGCTGGTCGCCGGCCTTCCACTTGGCGGAGGAGGCGCCCGTCCAGAACCAGCGGAGGGCGACGGTACGGCCGTCGAAGGAGGCCTTGCCGTCGTAGGCCTTGAAGGCCAGCGGCGGCGCCGGAGCCGCCACCAGGTGGCGCTCGGCGGGCTCGGTGGCCCGCGGCCCGAGAGCCGTGCGTATCTCCTCGGCGTAGTACTCGGCGAGCGTCTCGCGCTCGGCGGGCAGCACCAGCCGGTACGGGTCGTTGCCGTCCCGGAGCTGTCCGTCCGCGGCGTCCAGCAGCGGGTCGGCGCCGAGTCTGGGCACGGCGCGCAGCACCACCGTGCCGCGCTTGCCCGGGATCTGTTCGACCGACGCCAGCGCCTCGTAGGGGATGCGCCGCTCGCCGAGTGCCTGGAGCAGCTTCGGAGTGCGGATCCCCCGTTCGAAGCGGATGAGCATGGAGTCGGTGTCGAACTCCCAGACGGTGTGGAAACCGGCCAGCACATCACCCATGCGGCTCATCGTATGCGGCGCCCGCCCGCCCGTCCCCCCTTCGGGAGCTACGCGCGTCAATCTCGGCCGCCGTCAGGTCACCGGAGTGGCATTGTCCGCACAGTCGACGTCGGATCCGGCACAGCGGATTCCGGTGATGTCGCCGACGCCGATACCGGCGAAGTTGGCGAGGCTGGTGGTGCCGGGTGCGAAATATCCGGTGTGGCCCTGGGCCCCGGCGGCGGACAGCACCCGGGCCCCGAAGCCCGAGGAGACCGGGTCGGCGCCGTGGCCGAGGCCGCCGACCTCCAGGTGCGGCACGGTGTGGATCCAGTCGCCCGGGTTGCGCATCGCCCATATCCGGGCGCTGGTGTGCAGCTCGGAGACGTGCTCGGCGCGCATGCCGGGGCTGCCGGCCACGGCGATGTCGGTGACCCTCGGGTCGAGGTCGCGGGCCGCGACGCCGCACACCACGGAGCCGTAGCTGTGGCAGAACAGCGAGACGGACGAGGCGCCGGGCAGCGCCTGGACCAGGGTGCGCAGCCGCAGTGCGCCCTCGGCGGCGAGCTTGCCGGTGGCCGCGTCCAGGCCCACGCCGGCCGGGGAGGTGTAGTCGGCCCAGGCGATGACGGCCGTGCGGGTGGCGGGGCCCGCCTTCCGCTCGGCGTCGTAGAGGGACTCCGCCATGCCGACCGGTGCGGTGTAGGCGTTGCGGCTCTTCTCGAAGGTGAGGACGTTGGTGTCGACGCCCGGGACCACCACGGAGACCCGCTCGGCCCGCTCGAGGTCACCGAAGACCTCGGCGACCCGGCCGCCCCGGCCGGGGTCGAAGGCGAGGATCTGCCGGTCGTCGGAGAGCAGCGAGTCAAAGCGGTGCATGCGGCGGCTCGCGTCATAGCGGCCGGCCGGGGTGAGCCCGCTGTCATGGGTGCGGCGCTCCTCGGCGGTACGGGCCTGGACGAGGGCGATCCGGTTGGCGCGGTAGCGCAGGTCGACGGGTGCGCCGCCCAGGTTGCCGACGACCAGCGGATAGCGGGCCGCCAGCGAGGAGCGCTGACCGGCGGACAGCGAGCCGAAGAAGCGGGTCAGGACGTCGGGCGCCGCATAGGGGGAGGGGAGCGGCCGGCCCGCGACGGTGCCATGCGTCCAGGCGCGGACCGCGACGGCGCGGAGGTCGGGTCCGCCCTTGGGGCCTCTGACGGCCGTCCAGCCGGTCGTGGCGAGCATGACGAAGACCACGGCCAGCGCGAGCAGTGCGCGCCAGACCGTGGCCGTGTTCGTCCACGGCAGTGAGGAGGGGGAGCCGAGCTCCGAGAAGGAAGTCACCGCCGACCACCCTAGGAGAAATCCATGGGTGCCTGCTAAATCGGTGAGCTATCTCACGTTTGGAAGAGCGTCATGCTGTACACCTGTACGCCTTATGTGCCCCTGCTTTATGGCTACTTGGGCTGCTTTGTAGCGTCATGTCTATGACGTCACAGCGCTGTGATGACGGCTATGACGGCACGGCATCCTGCCGGGAATCCCGCCAGCTCGTCGCCATCGCCGGGCCGATCGAGTCCAGGTACCGGATGACGATCTCCTGGAGGTCGTCCAGGTTGCCGTCCGGCTTCTCGACCCAGGCCCGGGATGCCGCCTGCATCACCCCGCTGTACGCCGCTATCAGCACCCTGGGCCGCGGGTCGGCCACCGGGTCCAGGCCCTCCCGGCGGGCGAGCTCCACCGCCAGCCGCTCCTCCAGCGCGGCGAGCCGGCGCAGCCGGGCGGCCAGCAGCTGCGGGGTCGACTCGATCATCCGCTGGGTGTCCAGGTGCAGGGAGAGCGGGACCACGGCCCGGATGGCCTCCTTGATGCCGTCCCAGGAGACCAGGGCCGTGTTGCGCACCGCGACGAGCGGCGGCTCGTCCGCGGGGCGGGCGAGCAGCGCGGCAAAGGCGCGCGCCTCCTCCACCTCCTGGAGGGAGAGGGCCACCTCCTCCTTGTTCGCGAAGTAGCGGAAGAAGGTGCGCTGGGAGACATCGACCGCGGCAGCGATCTCATCGACGGTGGTCCCCTCGTAGCCCTTGAGCGAGAACAGCTCCAGGGCCGAGCGGATGAGCGCGTTCCGGGTCCGCAGCTTCTTGCGCTCCCGCAGTCCGGGGAACGCACCGGGCTCCGCCGTGTCGTCGATCATCATGGTCAGGTTGCCTCTTCTCGCCGGTGTTCTCGCTGCTCAGAATAGGCGCGAGCAAAATGTCAGATAGTGACTCATGGGGACGTTTGTCAGTTGTCAGCAACTGCCATAATCTCGGGTCATGACGTCTGAGACCACCGTCGCGGACGCGACGCCGGACTTGACGCCCCGGAAAGGACTCCGGGGCCATCCCTGGTTGACTCTCTTGTCCGTCGCGATAGGCGTGATGATGGTCGCGCTGGACGGCACGATCGTCGCCATTGCCAATCCCGCCATCCAAGAGGACCTGAACGCCTCGTTCGCCGACGTCCAATGGATCACCAACGCCTATCTCCTCGCCCTCGCCGTCGCCCTGATCACCGCGGGCAAACTGGGTGACCGCTTCGGGCACCGTCTGATCTTCCTCATCGGTACCACTGGCTTCGCCCTGTTCTCGGGACTCATCGCCCTGTCCGGCGACGTGTCGCTGGTCGTCACCCTCCGCGTGCTGCAGGGGCTGTGCGGAGCGCTGCTGATGCCGTCCGCGCTCGGCCTGCTGCGCGCCACCTTCCCGGCCGAGAAGCTCAACATGGCCATCGGCCTGTGGGGCATGGTCATCGGCGCCTCCACCGCGGGCGGCCCGATCGTCGGCGGACTGCTGGTCGAGCGCGTCAACTGGCAGTCGGTGTTCTTCATCAATGTGCCGGTCGGCGCGCTCGCGCTCGCCCTCGGCCTGATCGTCCTGAAGGACCACCGCGCCGACCGCCGGCCCAAGTCGTTCGACATCCTCGGCATCGTCCTGCTGTCCGGCGGGATGTTCTGCCTCATCTGGGCGCTCATCAAGGCGACCGCATGGCAGTGGGGCTCCGCCAGGACCCTGCTCTTCCTGGGCGCCGCGCTGCTGTGCTTCATCGCGTTCGCCATTTGGCAGACCAGGGTCCGGGAACCCCTGCTGCCACTGGGCCTGTTCCGGTCGGTGCCACTGTCGGCCGGGGCGGTCCTGATGCTCCTGATGGCCTTCTCCTTCATGGGCGGCCTGTTCTACGTCACCTTCTATCTGCAGAACGTGCACCGGATGTCCCCGGTCAACTCCGGCCTGCACCTGCTGCCCCTCACCGGGATGATGATCGTCGGCTCACCCGCCGCGGGAGCCCTGATCACCCGGATAGGGCCGCGAATCCCGCTGTTCTTCGGCATGGTCTGCGCCGCCGTCGCCTGCTTCGGCTTCTCCGCCCTGGACGTGGACACCGGTTCCGGCCTGATGTCCCTCTGGTTCGCCCTGTTCGGCCTGGGCCTGGCGCCCGTCATGGTGGGCGCCACCGAGGTCATCGTCGGCAATGCACCGCTGGAACACGCGGGCGTCGCGGGTGGCCTCCAGCAGGGCGCCATGCAGGTGGGCGGCTCGCTCGGGACGGCCGTCCTGGGCGCGGTGATGGCCTCCCGGGTCAGCCACCTGCTGCCGGACCGCCTGACGGGCGCGGGAATTCCCCCGCTCGGGCCCAAGTACCTGGACCAGGCGTCCGACCTGGTCTCGACCGGACGTACGCCGCCGCTTCCCGGGGCCCCGCCGGAGACCGTGGGAAGGATCGCGCATGACACCTTTGTGTCGGGGATGAGCACCACCTTCACCGTCGCCGGCTGTGTTGCGGTGGTGGCGGCGCTGGTCGCGCTCCTCACCAAGCGCGGCGCGAACGCGGCCGGGGGAGCCGCGCACCTCTGACCGGACGCATCAATGCCCGTGCCCCGGACGGCAACTGCCGTCCGGGGCACGGGCATTGATGCATAGGGAACCGTTATGCGTCGCCGCCCGCGGCGCCCGGGTGGGCCGCCGCCACGTCCAGCAGCTCATAGCGGTCGATCGCCTGCTTCAGCGCCGAGCGGTCGATCTTGCCCTCCCTGGCGAGCTCGGTGAGCACGCCCAGGACGATCGACTGCGCATCGATGTGGAAGAAGCGACGGGCCGCACCACGGGTGTCCGCGAAGCCGAAGCCGTCCGCACCCAGCGACTGGTACGTGCCGGGCACCCAGCGCGCGATCTGGTCCGGAACCGCCCGCATCCAGTCGGACACGGCCACCTTCGGGCCCTCGGCACCGGTGAGCTTCCTGGTCACATACGGGACACGCTGCTCCTCCTCGGGGTGGAGCAGATTGTGCTCCTCCACCGCGATGGCGTCGCGGCGCAGCTCGTTCCAGGAGGTCGCCGACCAGACGTCCGCCTTGACGTTCCACTCCTCGGCGAGGATCCGCTGGGCCTCGACGGCCCACGGCACGGCCACCCCGGAGGCCAGGATCTGCGCCGGGATGGCGCCCTGCTCGCCCGCCCGGTAGCGGTACAGGCCCTTGAGGATGCCCTCGGCGTCCACGTTCGCCGGCTCGGCCGGGTGCTGGATCGGCTCGTTGTAGACGGTGAGGTAGTAGAAGATGTTCTCGGCCTCTTCCCCGTACATCCGGCGCAGACCGTCCCGCACGATGTGCGCGATCTCGTAGCCGAACGCCGGGTCGTAGGCGACCACCGCCGGGTTGGTCGAGGCCAGCAGGTGCGAGTGACCGTCGGCGTGCTGCAGGCCCTCACCCGTCAGGGTGGTACGGCCGGCGGTGGCACCCAGGACGAAGCCGCGCGCCAACTGGTCGGCCATCTGCCAGAACTGGTCGCCGGTGCGCTGGAACCCGAACATCGAGTAGAAGACATAGATCGGGATCAGCGGCTCGCCGTGCGTGGCGTAGGCGGAACCGGCGGCGATCAGCGAGGCGGTGCAGCCCGCCTCGGAGATGCCGTCGTGCAGCATCTGGCCGGTCGGGGACTCCTTGTAGGCGAGCAGCAGCTCGCGGTCCACGGACTCGTACTGCTGGCCCAGCGGGTTGTAGATCTTCGCCGAGGGGAACAGCGAGTCCATGCCGAAGGTGCGGTACTCGTCCGGCGCGATCGGCACAAAGCGCTTGCCGATCTCCTTGTCCCGCATCAGGTCCTTCAGCAGGCGGACGAAGGCCATGGTGGTGGCGATCGACTGCTGACCGGAGCCCTTCCTGGTGGGCGCGTAGGCCTTGTCGCCCGGCAGCACCAGCGGCTTGGAGCGGTCCACGCGGGTCGGCACATAGCCGCCCAGCGACTTGCGCCGGTCGTGCATGTACTGGATCTCTTCCGAGTTCCGGCCCGGGTGGTAGTACGGCGGCAGGCCGGACTCCAGCTCCTGGTCGGCGATCGGCAGGTGCAGCCGGTCCCGGAAGCGCTTGAGGTCCTCGACCGTCAGCTTCTTCATCTGGTGGGTCGCGTTGCGGCCCTCGAAGTTGGGGCCGAGCGTCCAGCCCTTGACGGTCTGCGCCAGGATCACCGTCGGCTGGCCCTTGTGGGCCTTGGCCGCCGCGTACGCCGCAAAGATCTTGCGGTGGTCGTGACCGCCCCGGCCCAGGTGCAGGATCTGGTCGTCGGTCATGTTCTCGACCATCTTGCGCAGGCGCTGGTCGTCGCCGAAGAAGTGCTCGCGGATGTACGCGCCGGTCTCGGTGGCATACGTCTGGAACTGGCCGTCCGGCGTGCTGTTGAGCCTGTTCACCAGGATGCCGTCCCGGTCCTGGGCCAGCAGCGGGTCCCAGGAGCGGTCCCACACCAGCTTGATCACATTCCAGCCGGCGCCGCGGAACTGCGACTCCAGCTCCTGCATGATCTTGCCGTTGCCGCGCACCGGGCCGTCCAGCCGCTGCAGGTTGCAGTTGACCACGAAGGTCAGGTTGTCCAGGCCCTCACGGGCGGCCAGCGACAGCTGGCCGAGCGACTCCGGCTCGTCCATCTCGCCGTCGCCCAGGAACGCCCACACATGGGACTTGGAGGTGTCGGCGATGCCGCGCGCCTCCATATAGCGGTTCATCCGCGCCTGGTAGATCGCGCCGAGCGGGCCGAGGCCCATCGAGACGGTCGGGAACTCCCAGAAGTCCGGCATCAGCCGCGGGTGCGGGTAGCTGGACAGGCCGTACGGGGCCTTCGACTTCTCCTGGCGGAACGCGTCGAGCTGCTGCTCGCTCAGGCGGTCCAGCAGGAACGCGCGCGCGTAGACACCGGGGGAGGCGTGGCCCTGGAAGAAGATCTGGTCGCCGCCGTCGCCCTCGTCCTTGCCGCGGAAGAAGTGGTTGAAGCCCACGTCGTACAGCGAGGCGGAGGAAGCAAAGGTGGCGATGTGGCCGCCGACGCCGATGCCCGGGCGCTGGGCGCGCGAGACCATCACGGCCGCGTTCCACCGGGTCGCGTTCAGGATCCTGCGCTCGATCTCCTCGTTGCCGGGGAAGAACGGCTCGTCCTTGGTCGCGATGGTGTTGACGTAGTCCGTACTGCGCATCTCGGGCACGGCGACGCGCTTTTCGCGGGCCCGCTCGATCAGGCGAAGCATGAGGTAGCGGGCACGTTCCCGGCCTCGCTCATCGACGGCTGCGTCGAGCGAGTCGAGCCATTCCTGGGTCTCTTCGGGATCGAAGTCCGGGACCTGGCTGGGAAGGCCGCCAATGATGATCGGGTTGCGATCGGATCCGGAAGCCACGCTGTTCCTTCGCTGTTTGGTCGTGTCGTGCTCTGCACGCGAATGATGCTGCGCACGCGGGTCAGAACTGTCTCGCTGTTGTCGCACCGGCTCCCATCGTGGACCGCGGCGACGGAAACGTCATCTCTACTGAGCGGTAACCGCCGCTCATGAGATGAAATCTCGGAGGTCGGCCGTAGCGGGACGGCCAAATCGCAACCTTACGCCCCCTATGGGGGTCCTCTGCGTACGGCCGTTCGGCCCCGGGTGCGGTAATCGCAGGGAGTAACTTCACAAACCCGGCATTCTCTGTGTTGTGAATCACTGGTGGCACCGGCCTCATGGTTGGAGTTGCCATGAGACGTCAACGTTTGGGAGGGATCGCTGAGCGGGTACTTGCGCGATCCGTCCGGCACGTGTGGACTACGCCCAATGCCTCGCGCACGCGAGGCGACGTGAACCTTTCTCGAAAGATGACAGGAGGCACTCAGTGAGCGCGACCGCGGACCACGCGGAGGATCGGATCAACCCCGCCGCAAGGCTGGGTTTCGAGCCCGGACAGGTGGTCCAGGAGATCGGCTACGACGACGACGTCGATCAGGATCTCCGTGAAGGCATCGAGTCCCTCATCGGCCAGGACCTCGTTGACGAGGACTACGACGACGTGGCAGACGTCGTCCTGCTGTGGTTCCGGGACGAGGACGGAGACCTCACGGACGCGCTGGTGGATGCCATCGGTCTGCTCGAGGATGCCGGCACCATCTGGCTGCTGACGCCCAAGACCGGCCGGGACGGCTATGTCGAGCCGAGCGACGTCCAGGATGCGTCGCAGACCGCGGGGCTGAGCCCGGCCAAGAGCGTCAGCGTCGCCAAGGACTGGACCGGCACCCGCCTGAAGTCGGGCAAGCGCTGATCGCGGCCGGCACCGGCCGGCGGCACCTCTCACGCCCCCCACGGCCACTGCCGCGGGGGGCGCGATGCGTCGCGCCCCCGGGGCAGTGACAGACTGGCCGCCTATCCGTGCCGGCCCCCTCCGTGGCCGGCGCCCGCCGAGATGAGGGAAGCGACTATGGCGATCGATGTCGGCACCAAGGCCCCGGACTTCGCGCTGAAGAACCAGCACGGCGAGACCGTCAGGCTCTCCGACTTCCGGGGCGAGAAGAGCGTCGTGCTGCTCTTCTACCCCTTCGCCTTCACCGGTGTCTGCACCGGCGAGCTGTGCGCGCTGCGCGATGAGCTGCCGAAGTTCGTCAACGACGAGGTGCAGCTGCTGGCCGTCTCCAATGACTCGCCGTTCTCCCTGCGGGTCTTCGCGGAGCAGGAGAACCTCGAGTACCCGCTGCTGTCCGACTTCTGGCCGCACGGCGAGGTCAGCCGCGCCTATGGCGTCTTCGACGAGGAGAAGGGCTGCGCGGTGCGCGGCACCTTCATCATCGACAAGGACGGGGTGGTGCGCTGGACGGTCGTCAACGGCCTGCCGGACGCCCGTGACCTGAACGAGTACATCGCGGAGCTCGGCAAGCTCTGAAGGCCCCGCCGCCGAAGGACTCTGCCGCCGGCGGGAACCGGTCCCCGTCATCCGGACGTTGACCATGTGCCATCGCAACAACAGGGGGCACGGTTCTCGTCCGCCCTCTTGAACCAATGGAGGACTTGTGGGAGTCAGTCTCAGCAAGGGCGGCAACGTCTCGCTGACCAAGAGCGCCCCGAACCTGACCGCCGTCATAGTCGGTCTCGGCTGGGACGCCCGTACCACCACCGGTGCGGACTTCGACCTGGACGCCAGCGCCCTGCTGACGAACGACCAGGGGAAGGTCGGTTCCGACCAGCACTTCGTCTTCTTCAACAACCTCAAGAGCCCCGACGGCTCCGTCGAGCACACCGGTGACAACCTCACCGGCGACGGCGAGGGCGACGACGAGGTCATCAAGGTCAACCTGGCGGGCGTTCCGGCCGATGTGGCCAAGATCGTGTTCCCGGTCTCCATCTATGACGCCGAGACCCGTCAGCAGAGCTTCGGCCAGGTGCGCAACGCCTATATCCGCGTGGTGAACCAGGCGGACGGTTCGGAGTTGGCCCGCTATGACCTCAGCGAGGACGCCTCGACCGAGACCGCCATGGTCTTCGGTGAGCTCTACCGCAATGGCGCGGAGTGGAAGTTCCGGGCCATCGGCCAGGGTTACGCTTCCGGGCTGCGCGGCATCGCGCAGGACTTCGGCGTCAACGTCTGAGAGAAGACCGGGCCGTGAGGCCACGGCACCACGTCCGGCGCCGTACACCCGTCCCAGGCCCGTGTCCTGGGTGTTTTCGGGGGTGCGGCGCCGGTCGTGCGCAATGACACCGTTCAACTCGGGGAGGAAACAAGACCATGGGCGTCACGCTCGCCAAGGGAGGCAATGTCTCCCTCTCCAAGTCCGCGCCGAATCTGACCGCGATCGTCGTCGGTCTCGGCTGGGACGCCCGTACCACCACCGGTGCGGACTTCGACCTGGACGCCAGCGCGCTGCTCTGCGCCTCGGGCCGGGTGCTGGGTGATCAGTATTTCGTCTTCTACAACAACCTCAAGAGCCCGGAGGGTTCCGTCGAGCACACCGGTGACAACCTCACCGGTGAGGGCGAGGGCGACGACGAGACGATCCTGGTGGACCTCAATCGGGTGCCGCCCGCCTGCGACAAGATCGTGTTCCCGGTCTCCATCCATGAGGCCGATGTCCGCGGGCAGAACTTCGGCCAGGTCAGCAACGCCTATATCCGTGTGATCAACCAGGCGGACGGTTCGGAGCTGGCCCGCTATGACCTGAGCGAGGATGCCTCGAGCGAAACGGCGATGATCTTCGGAGAGGTCTACCGCTATGGCGGTGAATGGAAGTTCCGGGCCGTCGGCCAGGGGTATGCGTCGGGCCTGCGTGGCATCGCTCTAGACTTCGGGGTCAATGTTTCGTAAAGCCACGTACTGTGCCGGGTAAATCCCCGGACAGCGAGGGATTGGGTAGCCAGTGCTCCTGAAAACCTTTGGTTGGTCGTTCGCCGTCACCGCGGCCGGCCTGGCCTTGGCCGGCGTTCTCTGGGGGTGGCAGGGGCTGGCGATTGTCGCGATCCTGTCCGTCCTGGAGATCTCGCTCTCGTTTGACAACGCGGTCATCAATGCGGGAATCCTGCGGAAGATGAACGCCTTCTGGCAGAAGATGTTCCTGACCCTGGGCATTCTCATCGCCGTCTTCGGCATGAGGCTGGTCTTCCCGGTGGTCATCGTGGCCATCACCGCCAAACTGGGGCCGATCGAGGCGGTCAGGGTCGCGGTCAACGACCACGACCGGTACGAGCAGCTGGTCACCGGCGCCCACCCGGCCATCGCCGCCTTCGGCGGCATGTTCCTGCTCATGATCTTCCTGGACTTCCTCTTCGAGGAGCGGGAAATACAGTGGCTCGGCCGGCTGGAGCGGGCGCTCGCCAGGTTCGGCAAGGTGGAGAGCCTTTCCGTCGTCGTCTCGCTGGTGGTGCTGCTCATCTCGGCCACCACGGTGGCCACTTCGGTGCCGGTGCACGGCGGTGAGGGCACGGTCGACAAGGCTGCGACGGTGCTGCTGGCCGGGATCGGCGGCCTGGTCACCTATCTGGTCGTGGGCGGCATCTCCGGCTTCTTCGAGGAGCGGCTGGAGGACGACGAGGAGTCCGAGGAACCCGAGGAGGCGCCCGCCGCGAGGAAGGGCGGTGGCTCGGTCGTCGGGCTGGCGGGCAAGGCCGCCTTTTTTATGTTCCTCTACCTTGAGGTGATCGACGCCTCGTTCTCCTTCGACGGGGTCATCGGCGCCTTCGCCATCACCAATGACATCTTTGTGATGGCCCTGGGGCTGGGCATCGGCGCGATGTACATCCGCTCGCTGACGGTCTTCCTGGTCCGCAAGGGCACCCTCGACGACTACGTCTACCTGGAGCACGGCGCGCACTATGCGATCGGCGCGCTCGCCGTCATCCTGCTCGCCACCATCAAGTACGAGATCAACGAGGTCATCACCGGGCTCGTCGGCGTGGTGCTGATCGGCCTGTCGTTCCTGTCCTCGGTGCGGCGCAATCGCAAGGAGGCTGCAGCGGGGAGCGGCGAGGCGGCCAAGCAGGAAGTCACCTCCGGGGTGTGACCCTGGCACATTTGCGGAACCCTCTGAGCGGGGCGGTTGTGAGGATCACCCTCCGGCCGCCCCGCGGCAGTTGGTCCACGACACAGGGTGGGGGGTCACACGATGACCGCATGGGACAGGCTCTTCGGTAACTGGGGAAGCAATGCCAGGCAGTTCGACAACGGCCACCACGCCAGTGGCGCGGTCGAGCTGACCAAGCGCAACCCGACGTACTCGCTGACCAAGCAGGGTGGCATGGGCGGCAACCTGCGGGTCAACCTGTCATGGCGGATGCGGAGTTCCGACTTCGGCGACAAGGCCCGCGGCGCCGGGAAGCGGCACCCGTTCCGCAAGTTCACGCCCGATGTGGTGCAGGCCCAGGGAACCGCCATGGTCTCCGTGGATCTCGACCTCGCCTGCATGTATGAGCTCTGGGACGGCGCCAAGGGCGTAGTCCAGCCTCTCGGAAACATACTGGGCAGCATCAACTCACCGCCGTATGTGCAGCTCAGCGGAGACGACCGGTTCGGCTCCGGGGCGGGTGAGGACATCTACATCAACATGGACCACCGGGATGAGATCAAGCGACTGCTGATCTTCGTCTACATCTACGACGGCACCCCGGCGTTCGACCGTACGCATGCGACGGTGACGCTCTATCCGGGCAGCGGTCCGCGCCTGGAGGTCTCGCTCCACGAACGGGCACCGGAGGCGCGCTCCTGCGCGGTGGTGATGATCGAGAACAACAAGAAGGAGATCGTCGTCCGGCGCGAGATGAAGTACGTCTACGGCTTCCAGGCCGAGCTGGACCGTCTCTACGGCTGGGGTCTCCAGTGGGGGCGGGGCTACAAGACCAAGGTGTGACCCCACCGGAACCCGGTCAGCCCCCCGGCTGGAACTGCGGCCCCTGCGGCGGCAGCCGGAAGACCGGGGCGGTCGGCGGGTGCCGCTGCTGGGGGTAGCCATAGGACGGCCGTGCCGCCGGATACTGCGGATAGCCATATGCGGGCGCCGGAGCGCCCAGGGGCTGCGGCGGGATCACCGGCGGCACGGACGGCGGCGGCGGGTAGACCTGGACGGTCCCCTGCCCGGGCACCGCCTGCGGCGGTATGGGCGAAGACGGTATCGGCGGCGCGGCGCTCTCCGCCTCGGGGCCGTCCGCACCATCCGCGCCGTCCGCCTCGTCCGCGTCGTCCACCGAGATGCCGAACTCGGTGGCCAGCCCCACCAGGCCCGAGGCATAGCCCTGCCCGAGCGCGCGGAACTTCCAGCCGTCTCCCCGCCGGTAGAGCTCACCGCAGATCATGGCGGTCTCCTGGCCGGTCTCCGGCTGTACGGCAAAGCGGGCCACCGGTTCGCCCTGGACGGTGCCGTGCGCGGCGTCATAGAGCAGTACGCACAGGTCCTTGACCAGCCCGAAGGAGCCGCCGTCCGCGGATGCGGCGAGCACCACCCGGCGCACCGAGGCGTCCAGCGCGGACAGTTCGGCCTCGACCGAGTCGGTCATCCCCTCGGTCAGCCGCTTCTTGGCCAGGTGGTGGACCAGCCCCGAAGGGTGGCGCGGCTGGTTGTAGAAGACGAAGTCCTCGTCCGAGCGCACGCGTCCGTCGCTGCCCAGCAGCAGCGCCGAGACATCCACATCCGGGACGCCCGGGCCCGGCGTCCAGCGCAGCACGGCCCGTATGGATCCGGCCTCCAGCGGGATGTTCGACCCCTTCAGCATCGCGTGCGTCATGCCCGCAATCCTGCCCTCCCGCACGGGCCGTGGACAACGCGGGGGCGGAGCACCCGGCCGCCGTTTACCGGGTGGACCGATGTGAGGTGCGAGTTTTTCAAGCGTTTGGGGAACTCTTGACCCATTGCCGAGCGTACGATAATCGGCCACGCGAGTGGTATGGGCGGGACACCGCGCGGTGAACGGGGAGAGCGATGCGACATTTTGGACACCTTGCGCCCGAGGTGCGGAACGGGCTGTTCCTCCGGGAACCGGGGGAGTTCGACACCGACTCCCCGCCGGGCACGCTCGCCGTCGCCCTGGGCGCCACCCTCTACAGTCCCGCCACCCGGCCCACCCTGGCCCGCGACATCGTCAAACAGGCGGACCGCGGCGTGACGTCCATGGTCCTGTGCCTGGAGGACTCCATCGGCGACGCCGAAGTGCCCGCCGCGGAGGACAACCTCGTCCGCCGGCTCAGGGAACTCCACCCCGCCCCCGCGACACTCCCGCTGCTCTTCATCCGCGTCCGCCGGCCCGGCCAGATCCCCGACCTGGTACGACGGCTCGGCCCCGCCCGGCGGCTGCTGTCCGGATTTGTCCTGCCCAAGTTCACCGAGGACCGCGGCCTGCCCTTCCTCGAGGCCCTCACCGCGGCCGAAAGCACCCATGGGCAACGGCTGTTCGCCATGCCCGTCCTCGAATCACCCGAACTCCTCCACCTGGAGACCCGGACCGCCACCCTCGCCGGAATCTCCCGCGCCGTCACCAAATACCGTGACCGGGTGCTCGCCCTCCGGCTCGGCGTGACCGACTTCTGCTCCGCCTACGGGCTGCGCCGCGCACCCGACATGACCGCCTACGACGTCCAGCTGGTCGCCTCCGTCATCGCCGATGTGGTCAATGTCCTCGGCCGCGCGGACGGCAGCGGCTTCACCGTCACCGGCCCGGTATGGGAGTACTTCCGCCAGCACGAGCGGATGTTCAAGCCCCAGCTGCGCCGCAGCCCCTTCGCCGGCCCGGCCGAGGAACTGCGCGCCGCCCTGATCGCCCACGACCTGGACGGCCTGCTCCGCGAGATCGAACTCGACCGCGCCAACGGCCTCCAGGGCAAGACCTGCATCCACCCCTCGCATGTCGCCCCGGTCCATGCGCTCTCGGTGGTCAGCCACGAGGAGTTCGGCGACGCCCAGGACATCCTCCGCTCGGTGCGCGGCGGCGGCGGAGTGCTGCGCTCCGCCTACACCAACAAGATGAACGAGACCAAGCCGCACCGGGCCTGGGCCGAGCGGACCCTGCTGCGCGCCGAGGTGTTCGGCGTGGCACGGGAGGACATCGGCTTTGTGGAACTGCTGGCGGCGAGCGTCCGACAGCCCGGATGAGGACGAGAGGGAACAACAGCGTGGTGTGGTCGGGGCAGTGGGTCACGGACCGGCTCGGCGTGCGGCTGGACGGCGACGCCCGGCTGCCGGAGCTGCTGGGCCTCGCCCTGCGGCGCAATCCCAGGAGGGCACATCTCCTGGTCTCCCGGGTGCTCGGCAAACACGTCCCCCAGCGGCCCGCCGTGGTGTACGAGGCGGGCCTGCGGCTGGGCCGCCGGGTCCGCGAACTGCTGGACGCCGACGGCCGGGGGAGCACCGGGCACCCGGTCGTCCTCGGCTACGCCGAGACCGCCACCGGCCTCGGCCACTGCGTCGCCGACGGCCTGGCCCACGCCCCGTATCTGCACTCCACCCGCCGCCCGGTGCCCGGCATCACACCCGTCGGCGGCTTCGAGGAGGAACACAGCCACGCCACCTCGCACCTGCTGCTGCCGGAGGACCCGGCCCTGCCGGCGGGCCGGGGCCCGCTGGTCCTGGTCGACGACGAGCTCTCCACCGGCCGCACGGTCCGCAACACCATCGCGGCCCTGCACGCCCGGTACCCCCGCGAGCGCTATGTGGTCGCCGCCCTGGTCGACCTGCGCAGCGCCCGCGACCGCGCGCGCTGCGCCGAGTTCGCGGCGTCGCTGGGCGCGCGGATCGATGTCGTCGCCCTGGCGGCGGGCGAAGTCGCGCTGCCGGACGGAGTACTGGAGCGGGGGAGGGAGCTGGTGGCCGCGCATGAGGGGGCGGAGCCCCGGCCCCACCCGCTCCCCGCCCCCCGGGGCGGTGCCCCGGACCCCGCGGCACAGCCACGCACCGGGGTGGAGAAGGCAGCCACCCGCGTCGACCTGGCATGGCCCGCCGGCCTCCCCGACGGAGGCCGGCACGGCTTCACCCCCGCACACCGCGCCCGCCTGGAAGCGGCCCTGCCCCGCATGGCGGAGCGCATCGCGGCGGCCCTGCCCCCGCACCCGCACCGCGTACTCGTCCTCGGCAACGAGGAGTTGATGTACACCCCCCTCCGCATCGCCGGCGCGGTCGAAGCCCACCTCCCCGGCACGGACATCCGCTTCTCCACCACCACCCGGTCCCCCGTCCTCGCCGTCGACGACCCCGGCTATGCCATCCGCACCCGCCTGGTCTTCCCCGCACACGACAACCCCGCCGACGGCCCCGGCGAACGCTATGCCTACAACATCGCGGACGGCCGCTTCGACGCCATCGTCGCCGTGCTCGACTCCACCGCCGACACCCCCGAACTCCACGCACCCGGCGGCCTGTTGGACACGCTCGCCGCGCACACCCGAAAGGTCCTGCTGGCCGTGATCCCGTCCCACCGCGCCGGAGGCGAACCCCTGCGCGGCCCCGCGTTCTCCTCCTACGCCCCCGAGGACGTCGGCTGGCTGCTCCAGGACCTCTCCACGGTCACCCTCGAAGCCCCCACCGAGGAACGCGAGGAGGCCATCCAGAGCGGCGGCGCGCACTACGCCGAGTCGCTGCCCGTCGAATACCAGCCCAGCGAGCGCTACC
This sequence comes from Streptomyces xingningensis, assembly GCF_054957865.1. Taxonomy (NCBI): domain Bacteria; kingdom Bacillati; phylum Actinomycetota; class Actinomycetes; order Kitasatosporales; family Streptomycetaceae; genus Streptomyces; species Streptomyces xingningensis. Next base: position 53,369 of record NZ_JBDJPF010000006.1, on the reverse strand, counting down.
AGGCGCTCTACCGCGCCGCCCTGGACACCTCCGCGACCCGCATCGCCCGCGCCGTCGGCGCGGTCACCGAGACCGTGCTCGCGGAGCGGTCCCCCCGCCCCGTCCTGGTCTCCCTCGCCCGCGCCGGCACCCCCGTCGGCATCCTGATGCGCCGCTGGGCGCGCCACGCACACGGCCTGGACCTGCCGCACTACGCCATCTCCATCGTCCGCGGCCGCGGCATCGACACCAACGCCCTGCGCTGGCTGGCCGCCCACCACGACCCGGCCGACATCGTCTTCGTCGACGGCTGGACGGGCAAGGGCGCCATCACCCGCGAGCTGGCCGAGGCCGTCCGCGGCACGCCCTTCGACCCCCGGCTCGCCGTGCTCGCCGACCCCGGCTCCTGCGTGGCGACCTATGGCACGCGCGACGACTTCCTGATCCCCTCCGCCTGCCTCAACTCCACCGTCTCCGGCCTGATATCACGCACCGTGCTGCGCACGGACCTGGTCGGCCCGGCCGACTTCCACGGCGCCAAGTACTACCGAGAGCTCGCCGGTGCCGATGTCTCCCACTCCTTCCTCGACACGGTCACCGCCCGCTTCACCGAGGTCGGGGAGGATGTCGCCCTCGACGCCAAGAAACTGGCCGCCGCCGACCGCACCCCCAGCTGGCACGGCTGGGCGGCCGTCGAGCGGATCAGCGAGACATACGGCATCGGCGACCCCAACCTCGTCAAGCCCGGCGTCGGCGAGACCACCCGCGTCCTGCTGCGCCGCGTCCCCTGGAAGATCCTCGCCAAGCGCGGCGCGGGCTCCGACCTCGACCACGTACGGCTGCTCGCCGAACAGCGCGGGGTGCCCGTCGAAGAGACCGACGACCTCCCCTACAGCTGTGTCGGCCTGGTCCACCCCCGCTACACCCGCAGCGCCACCGGCGCCGACGGCAGGGCGGTGCGGGCCCGGTGACGGTACTCATCGCCACGGACCTCGACCGCACCCTGATCTACTCCGCCGCCGCACTCGGCCTGAACATGCCCGACGCACAGGCCCCCCGCCTGCTGTGCGTCGAGACCTACCGGCACCAACCGCTGTCCTACCTCACCGAGGACGCCGCCGGACTGCTGGCCCAACTGGCCCGCACCACCGCCTTGGTACCCGCCACCACCCGCACCCGCGAACAGTACGAGCGCATCCGGCTGCCTGGCCCCGCCCCCGAGTTCGCGGTCTGCGCCAACGGCGGGGAACTCCTGGTCCACGGCGAACCCGACCGCCCCTGGCGGGCCCGCGTACGCCGCGCACTGGCCGCCGAGTGCGCCCCGCTGCAGGACGTACGCGCCCACCTGCTGCGCACCGCCGACCCCGGCTGGCTGCTCAAGGAGCGCACCGCCGACGACCTGTTCGTCTACCTCGTCGTCGACCGCGACCGGCTGCCCCACCACTGGGCGAAGGACCTCGCCGAATGGGCCGGTGCACGCGGCTGGACGGTGTCCCTCCAGGGCCGCAAGCTCTACGCCGTGCCCCGGCCGCTCACCAAGAGCGCCGCCGTCACCGAGATCGCCCGCCGCACCGGCGCCACCCGCATTCTCGCCGCCGGCGACTCCCTCCTCGACGCCGATCTGCTGCTCGCCGCCGACCACGGCTGGCGGCCCGGCCACGGCGAGCTGGCGGCCGCGGACTGGCACGCCCCGCACGTCACCGCCCTCACCACCACCGGCGTCGCCGCGGGGGAGGAGATCATCCGGGCGTTCACCCGGGCGGTCTCGTAAGACCACCGGACAGCTCGTAACCTCGGTGTGCCACAACTCCGCCGGCCCACCGAGGAGATCGCATGGCCGCCCGCAAGAGCAACTGGCTCGACCCCGAGCTGTACGCCTATGTCCTCGCCCACAACCCCCCGCTCGACCCGGTGCAAAGCGCCCTGGTCGAGACCACCCATACCCGCTACCCCGACGTCGCCGTCAAGCAGATTCCCGAGGAGCAGGGCCCGCTCCTCGCCTTCCTGGTACGCCTCACCGGCGCCCGCCACATCGTCGAAGTCGGCACCTTCACCGGGCTGTCCGCCCTGTCCATGGCCCAAGCACTGCCCGCCGACGGCACATTGATCACCCTCGACATCTCCGAGGAATGGACCTCCCACGCCCGCGAGGCCTGGGCCAAGGCCGGCCTCGCCGACCGCGTGGAGCTGCGCATCGCGCCCGCCCTGGACTCCCTGCGCGCCCTGCCCGCCGAACCCCATATCGACCTCGCCTTCCTCGATGCCAACAAGGACGGCTACATCGACTACTGGAACGAACTCGTGCCCCGGCTGCGCCCGGGCGGGCTGCTGGTGGCCGACAACGTCTTCTTCGACGGCCAGGCCATCGACCCCGCCGTCACCACCGGACCGGGCGCGGACATCCGGGCCTTCAACGCCCATGTCAGGGCCGACCACCGGATGGAATCCATCATGCTTACCGTCGCCGACGGCCTGACCCTGGCCCGCAAGACCGGCTGACCCGGAGCGTGTCTTATGGATCAGCGCGCCCCCTAGCCGCAGCAGCCACCCCCACAACACCCGCCACCGCCACCACCGTTGCCACCGCGCGGGGCCGCCGCACCCGTGATGCCCACCGTCGACAGCAACTTCACCGTGTCCGCGTGCCCTTCGGGGCACCTCGCCGGCGCCGAGGACTCGGACATCGGCCGGTTCAGCTCAAAGGTGCCACCACAGGCCTTGCAGCGATATTCATAACGAGGCATGCCAGGCAGCATAACCAGCGGCGAGCAGCCCCAGCACACCCCTAACGCCCGCCGCCCCGCTCCATGCGAATCTCCCGCACCACCCCGGCAACCGACTCCCGCACCGCCTCCGTCTCGGTCAGAAAACGCCACCAGTCGGGATGCCGCCCCGCCAGCCCCCCGACCGCCCGGTCCAGCCGGGCCACCGCCTCGTCCAGCGGACCCGCATGACGCGGATCCGGCGTGCTGCGCCCCGCCATCGCCAGCCGCTGCGCATCACGGATCGCAAACCGCGTCCGGTCGATCTCCCGCTGCCGGTCGGCCGCCACCTCGTCCAGCCGCCGCAGCCGGTCACCGGCCGCCGACACCGCCTCGTCCGTGCTCCTCAACAACTCCCGGACCGTCGACAACAGCGACAACGCATCCGGCCACCGCTGCTCCTCGCGCGCCGCCCGCGCCTCGCCCAGCTTCGCCTCCGCCTGCCCGACGGCGGCCGCCGCCTGCTCCGGCACCTGCTGGAGGTCCTGCCAGCACGCCGCGCTATACCGCCGCCGCAACTCACTGAGCACCGGCGCCACTCCCGACGCCCGGGTGGTGATCGCCTGTGCCCGGGTCCGCAAGGAGACCAGCCGCTTGTCGATCTCCCCGGCCTGCTGCGGCAGTTGCTCCGCCGCGGCGCGGATCGCCCCGGCCTCGCGCAGCACCTGCTCGGCCCGGCCGATGGTCGCCTGCGCCCCGTGCCGGCCCGCCCCCTGGTTGAGCCTGGTGAGCTCCGGCCCCAACGCGGCCAGCCGGGCCGCCAGATCATCGGCCCGCAGCCCCGACGCCCGCGCGGCATCCAGTGCCTCGCTCGCCGCCAGCAGCCCCTGCCGGGCCCGCTCCACGGCCGGCGCCAGCCGGGCCAGCTCCTGCTCGGCGGCGGCCAGCAGCGGCCCGAGCCCCTGACCGAACCGCTCCAGCTCCGCCTTGGCCCGGATCAGCTCGTCCCTGGCCCCGGCCAGATCCGCACGTGCCCGGGAGGCCGCCGAGGCGTCGAGATCCTCCCGGTCCAGATCATGCGCGTCGACCGCCGTGATGTACGCACCCGACACCTCGTCGATGCGCGCCCCCAGCGCCGCGAAGTCCGCGGCCGCCCGGTGCGCCTCGGGCGAGGAGTCCACCGCAGTGATCGTCTCCAGGGAGATCCGCAGTTCCCGCTGCGCCGTGTCCAGCTCATAGAACGCCGCCGCGGCTTCGTCCTTGGCCGCCAGAGCCTGCGCGCGCTGCCCCTCCCCCCGCCCCCGCCCCCAGCGACGCGCCCCGCCGCCGGAGAAGGCCGCCGGCGCGGCCATGACCAGCAGCGGCACCGGCAACAACACCAGGGCGAGGGCCTCCCGGACCGCTGGTCTTACGGACTTCGCGAAGGTAGCCGTCACGTGCCTCTGCCCTCTCCCGTTGATCGCCCCAGCCCAGGAGGACATTCTCCCATCCGCCTCGCAAACCCCCGGAACGATCCCCCAGGACAGTCAGGGCCGGGCAGCAGCGGTACGGCGACGGCACGGGCAGGACGCGACATGGCGATCTCCGTAAGATCCGTAAGACCCGCCCTGACCCCCGGGCCACCCGAAGCGCGTTTGCGGGGAGTCGGGCCGGGGCATGTAGGCTGTCATTTCGTTCCGGGTGCATAGCTCAGCGGTAGAGCGCTGCTCTTACAAAGCAGATGTCGCTGGTTCGATCCCAGCTGTGCCCACCAATGCGAAGGCCCCCGACCGGTTGCGGTCCGGGGCCTTTGACATCCCCTGCGGAAGGGGACGGCCGGGGCCGGCCACCTTCCGCAGGGACATCGTCAGCGGTCCTGACTCAGCTCGTACAACTCCTGGAACAGCCCGCCCGCCTTCACCAGGGACTCAAATGTCCCTTGCTCGGCGATACGGCCCTGGTCCATGACGATGACCCGGTCCGCGATACGCGTGTTCGCGAGCCGGTGGGTCACCACGATGATGATGGCATCGGGGGCGAGGGCGCCCATGAGCTGGAACATGCGGTGCTCCCCGCGTGCGTCCATCTCGCTCGTGGGCTCGTCGAGGATGACGACCGGGGGCTTGCGGTAGAGGACACGGGCGCATGCGGCCCGCTGCCACTGGCCGCCGGAGAGGGACACCCCGCCCCACAACTCGGCGGCGAGCAGGGTGTCGAGGCCGTCGGGCAGTTCCTCGAACGCCTCCCGCATCCCCACCGCATCGACGGCCTCCCACACCCTGCCGTCGTCGAAGGTGACGGGCTGGCCGAGGGTGATGTTCTCCCGCGCCGAGAGCGGCCAGTAGCCGAACTGCTGGGTCACCACTCCGGTGCGCTCCCACACCTCCCGCAGATCCAGGTCCGCCAGGTCCGCCCCGTCCCACAGCACCCGGCCCTTGTCCGGCACATACAGGCCGGCCAGCATGCGGGTGAGGGTGGACTTGCCCGAGCCGTTCTCCCCGAGGATCGCCACGACCTCGCCCCGGTGCAGCGTCAGTGACACCCCGTCCACGGCCGGGCGGGTCTTGTTCGGGTAGGTGAAGGACACCTTGTCGAGCCGGATGGTCTCCGGCCGGTCGGGCACTGCCAGCGTTCCCCGGGGCGGCAAATGCGCCTGGCTGGAGGCGATGAACTGCTTCCAGTCCCCGAGGAAGAGGCTGGAGTGGAACAGCGATGCGGCGTATTGAACGACGTTGGTGAGGTTGCCCAGTGCGGCTCGCATCGCCAGAACCGCGGTCGCGGCGATGGCCAGCGACATGCGTCCGGAGACCGTCAGCCAGGCCAGCGTGCCCCAGGCCACCATCAGGCAGACGCCGCCCGCGACGGCCACGGCCAGGTTCACCCGCAGCTGGCGGCCGGCCGCGGTCACCGAACGGGCGTCCATGCGGCCGGTGATGGCCCGATACCAGAACATCAGGTATCCGGCCATGCTGTTGCCCCGCACCTCGTCGGCCAGCTTTGTGGTGGTCACGAACCAGCGCATCATTCCCTTGACATGGCGACCGGCTGAGTTCGCGTGATACGTCTGGTGCTCGATCCGCGCCTCCGCCATCGCCCCCACCCCAGTCGGGGCCACCGCCAGCACCAACACCGGGAGCATCAACGGATGCAACACGGTCAACACACCGAACGCCGCCACCAGTTTGATCAACGCCGACATGAACGACTGCACGTCGTAGATCAACCGGTCACAGCGCACCGCCCCGGTTTCCGCCGCCTCATGCTCCTCCGTGAAGCCGGGGTTGTTGAACGCGGCCAGTTCCACCGCCAGCATCGCGTCGACCACGGCCACATCGGCGGCCGTCATCAGCCTGGGCCTCAACCGGCCCACCGACCACGACGCCAGCCCATAGGCGACCCTGCCCACGCCCACCGCGACCGCGATGACCACCAGCGCGGGCAGCGCCTCGTGCACCCGGTGCGCGACCGTGCCCGAACCGAGGACCGGCACCATCGCCTTCGCGGTCGCCGCCAACGCGACCGCCGAGCCCACCCCATAGGTGAGCTGCGCGCCGACCATGATGAGCACATCGCGGCGGTCGATCCGCCATGCCATCCGGCATACCTGCCCCAGCACCGCCGGAATCCGTGCGGCCAACTGCCATACGCTCAGCTGGTCGAACGCCGACTGTGTCCACTGGGCCCTGCTCCGTGGTTCCACCGGCTCCGGGAACGGCGGTCTGCCGTCCCGGGCCTGTTTGTGTGTGTCACCCTCCACGGACTGCTTCTCCCTCCCCATGGGTAAAGAGCGCCGGATTCAAGGCACCCGGTGCCCAACGGGCCGGGAAGGGTGGAGGACACGGGCCGTCGGTCGAAGTCTGCCAGCCCAACTCGCCCTACAAACAGCCTAGGGTGATGATGCATCAGCGAACAGGTCAGCGGATTGCGTGTGTGACCAGGTCGGACGCCGACCATCCGGAGTGCTGCCGACCGGTTTCGGGTGGGGCGCACAAGGGCTTGCACGCAGGCTCGCGCGCCGTCACCGTCGGCGGACAAGTCTCCTTTCGCACCCGGTGAATTGAGGTTCCGATGAAGCATGCGTTACGCCGCAGAGCGGCCGCGTCGGCGGCCTCGGTCACGGCCGTCACCGGTCTGGGCCTCGCCACCGTACCTGCGACCCCGGCCGCTGCCTCCGGATGCCTGAGGCCGGTCGGGCCGGTGCTCAACGTCGACACCATCCGTCACTTCCACCTCGGCGCGTTCTACCAGAGAGATCCTTCTCCGACGCCGAGCACGCCTGGACGATGATGCACGCGTGCACGGTCACACCGGCGGAACGAGCGTGAAGTAGCGGTCCAGCACCTCCCGATTCCCCTTGACCTCACCGAGCCGGTCGGCCGGGATCCGGTGCCAGAGGAACAGCATCAGGTCCGATGCGGTGCCGGCCAACTCGACGTCACAAGGGCCGGATTGCCCGCCCAGCCGGATGTCGTCCCCCTCGAAGTGCACCGTCCAGTCGCCGGTGCCATCGGCCTGCCGGAACCTGAACCGTTCCCCCGAACCGGGCGGGGCCTGCTGCCAGGACCGCCGGGCCGGTGCCATGACCTCAAAGGTCTGGGCCACGGCGTCCTTCGCGAGTTCGGCCTCGACCGGACGGGGCACCCCGGTGGTGTTCTCGGCATCCCAGCGGTGAACAGCCGCCTCGATGGCCTGCACGCGCATCCAGAACCCGATGGAGTGCTCCCGCGACCAGCTCCACACCCGCTCGCCCGGATCGCCGCCCCGGAACGCCGCTTCCAGCGCGGTCGCCCCATCCGCGAACCAGTCGACCAGGCCCGCCGGTACCGGCCCTCGGTGCGGGGCGCCCTCCAACGGGATCGGCCAGCCCTCGAGGTCCGCGGGGAGCTCGAAGATGGCGGGATCTGTGACGTCCGGCTGTTCCGGCAACCGTCTTCTGATGAGGTGGGCCACATAGCGGTGCACCCCGCCCAGGTGCGCGGCCAGGTCGGACACCGACCAGCCGGGACAGGACGGAACCAGGGGTGCTGTGTCCGCGCCGATCGTCCGGCGGACCGCGGCCTCGAACGCCAGGCACTCGCGATGGAAATGGGGGAGGTAATCCACGGCTTCACTCTGCCCTCCGGCCGGGTCCGCCATGTGCCGGTCCTCGACCGGGCACGACCGTCCGGCCGCCGCCTCAGCTGCGGTGCCGGGCGCGGCCACCGCCGCCCGCGCCGTTGAGAGGGAGCAGCGACTCCAGCCGGGCGCCCTTGACCCAAGAGCCGAGCAGGTCACGGTGCATGGCACAGATGCCCTGCCGCAGGGCGAGCTCGCCCGCCTCCTTGGTGAAGCCGCAGGTGGCCACGAACAGTGCCACGTCCGCCCGGTGTTCCAGTCTGGCCGTTCCGACGAACTTCTGCATGTCCCCGCTCGGTACCTTTCGGTGCGGGGCGTAATGCTTGCACTGGATGACCAGTTTCCGTCCGTCGGCCATCAGCCCGATGACGTCCGCCCCCAGGTCGCCCGCCTTGCCGCTGACCATGACCTCGGTGCAGCCATCGCGTCGGCACAGATCCGCGACATACCGCTCGAACTCCTGCCAGGTCAGGGCGTCCACCGATTTCATCGTCAGTTCGCGGGCCCTGCGCTCCTCTCCCGCCCGCCAGGTTTGATCACCACGGGTGGCCCGGCGATGCTCCACCCAGAGCCACCGGGCGGCACCGCCCACGGCGCCGAGGCCGGCGATCCCGACGACAAGGGGCCAGACGCTGCTCCAGCCGAGGGCCAGTGCGCTCAGCACGGTCACGGTGCCAAACCCGGCCCACTGACGCGCAGTTGCCCGCTTCTTGCGCGAGTGCCGTCGCTTTGACCGCCGGGCCTTCGCCATCCCGCCCCCCGCCTCCTCCGGTATCCCGCCAGCCAGTGTGGAAATGCCGGGGGCACGCGACAAGGGGACGATTTCGGCCGCCTCGCCTTCAGGACATCGCATCCGTCCGTTGGGCAAGAGCCCTCAGTTCGGAAGGCGCGGAACGACCGGCGATGAGCATCAAGTCCCGGATTGCGGAGCGTGCGGTGATGTGGGACCGGATTGCCTCCGGAGCCAGCTCTTCCGCGTGCAGGAAGTACCGGAGAGCCGTCTGCTCATGGCGGAGCTGTGTATGCGCTCGCCCGAGGTCCAGGGCGAGGCAGGCCCGGCGCTCGATCGACAGCCCGGTGGCATCCAGCCGTTCACCGATCTCGATGGCTTCGCCCGCGTCACCGAGGTCGACGGCAACGGAAACCGCCTGGATCTCTACATTTGTCGGGCCGAACTCCAGGTTGAAGTCATTGCGGTCTTCGCCGAGTTGTTGAGCGGCATGGCGGGCCAGCAGCGTCTCGCGCCGTGCGTCTGCGCGGTTCCCGCAGCGTGCGTGCACGAGCGCGAGGATCAGGTGCAGGGAACCCAGGAGGGAGCGGGACTCCGGGGTCGGCCCGGTACGGTCGGTGTGTCGGCCGAGCGCATTCACCGCGGACTGGGCTGAATGTTCTGCCTGGTCGTAGCGCTTGAGCCGGACGAAGGCATGGGCGAGTCGGAAGACACCGGCGAATACTTCCAATGCGTTGCCGGACTGCTCGGCGGCGGCGATGGAGCGGTCGGCCGCCACCCAGGCGGCGTCCGCCTCGTTCTGACGGACGAAGGCCGCCGACAGTGCGTGGTAGCTGCGCGCGAGCAGGCCGTGAGCCCTGGGGCGTTCATCGGTGTCGGCTGTCCGCGTCGTGCGTTCCAACTGCGGTATCAGCGAGCCCAGCGATGTACTCAACTCCGCGAACCGGTCGCGATGTACGAGGAACCAGACGTGGTCCACCGCCGATTCCAGTTCGGCGAGTGACGGACCCGGAGCGCTGTGGTCCGGGGCGAGAACGACATCGAGTGTTGGGTGACCGGTAATGAGGAGCCGGACTTGATCGAGATCGTTCGGTTCAGAGGTCGCCTCGTTCGCTTCCTGGGGCAGGGGTACGTCGGGCCGCAGTTCCTGGAGTGGAACTCCGAGGCCGTTGGCAAGAAGCCGGAGGACGTCCAGCCGGTTGACCGGCTGGACACCGCGCTCCACCTGTGACAGCCAACTCGTGGTGCGGCCCACCTCGGCGGCCAGGGCCTTCTGTGTCAGACCGCGCTGGGTACGCAGCTCCGCGACTCGTGCGCCGAATGAGCACTGTGCTTCGGATGTCACCGGTCTCTTCATGCTGTGCCGTCGACGCGTTCCAGGAAGGTCACGTCGGTCCTGGAGACGAACCTTTTGCGAGCTTCGAGGAAGTGCCGGGTGTGCGGCTGCCGTTCATGGGCTTCGAAGGCCGCACGGTCTTGGTAGAGCTCGTAGAAGACCCGTACGTTCGGCTCATCCGGTACGCGGTGGTTCACGTACACGACCGTGCCTTGCTCTTGTTGCCGGATCCCCTCCAGCGTCCGGGACACCAACTCGTCGAACCCTTCCGCGGCACTCGCGTCACGCAGCGTGAAACGGACGACGAGACCGAAGCCTGCGGTCATGTTCCCTCCTTTCGGGTCGCGCCAAGACTGTCAGAGCACAGATATGCGTGGTAGTCGCAGAAATTCTTGACTCGCAGAAAAACTGCTACTAGCTTCGTAGTTGAGTCACGACTCAGCGTGTTCGAGATGGCGGCAAAGAAGAGGCCTCGACGGTCCGGGCTCACAGGTGCTGGTACCACCGCGAGCCCCCGCCGAGGCCGACATCTCACCCCTGATCTGAGCAGGAGGTTCGATGCACAGCCAGGCTAGCGACTCTGCCGCGCCTGTGCGCTGCGCGCAGTGCCAGGAGATCAAGAAAAAGCACAACGAGGCCGCACGGCTGGGCAATCGCCGGATGGTCGAGTCGGTGATCGTCGCCATGGGGCGGCATCAGCGATTGGCCCACTCATGAGAGTCCGGCCCATCGCGGGGACTCCTGGCCGAATGTCGCGCCCGGATGCACAGACTGCGGCGGACGCTGCGGTGCCGGTGAGTTCGGCAAGGCGTGGTCCACGAGGTGTGAACTGTGCACACCCTGCGGATGGTTGGTTGCTGAGGGGTGGCGTAATGACGTGCGGCGGGTGTGGCATCCGGCGCTTCGTGGACTACCGGGCGCTCGGCCTTGCCCTGGAGCTGCCGGAGAGGCTGCCGCCCTGCGGGTCGGCGGTCGGCTCCGCTCGGCTGAGGAGGCCGACGGGGAGCACAAGTCCCCTAGCCAGACTGACCAGTTCGGCCACAGTCGTCATGAAGACGGTGTTCGGGGTGTCGGCCGCCGCTCAGGCCGGGACGTAGTCGGCGAGGGCCGCGTCCACCATGGTGGGGAGCGAGCGAGATGCCGGGTGTCCAGGGCGTACACGACAGGCTGCTGGCCTTGATGGCGGCGCAGTGAGCGGCAAAGGAGATCAACCGGTGCCCACCGAGCACGACCAGGCCAAAGAGCTCGTACGCCAGCAGGTTTGGGACGCGCTGGAGGCCGCCGCGGCCGTCCACGACGTCTCGGTCCACGGCCGCATCCCGAACTTCAAGGGGTCAGGCGTGGCGGCCGCCCGCCTTGCCGCTCTGCCCGCCTGGCAGGCCGCCACGATCATCAAGGCAGTGCCCGACAAGGCACAACTCCCCGTCCGCGCCCAGGCACTGGCTGACGGAAAGACCGTCTACATGGCCGTGCCGAGACTCGCCGGCCCCCGCCCGTTCTACCTGCTCGACCCCGACGAGATAACCGTCCCGCCTGTCGAAGCCGCGTCCAGCCGCGTCGCGGCGACCATCGCCCCCACGGTCGATGTCGACGCCCTCTGCCCCATCCAGATAGTGGTCCTCGGCAGCGTCGCCGTGAACCGGGACGGCATCCGCGTCGGCAAAGGAGCTGGCTACTCCGACCTGGAATTCGCCCTCCTGATCGAGGCAGGGCTCATCAGCCCCGACACCCTCGTCGTCACCACCGTGCACCCGCTCCAGGTCGTGGACACCGCAATTCCCGCCACCGATCACGACGTCAGCGTCGACTTGATCATCACGCCCGACGATGCCATCAGCTGCCCTAACCCACACCGCCCCACCGGCATCCTCTGGGGCCACCTGGACCCCGAGAAGATTGCCGCGATCCCGGCTCTGCAACTCAGGCATGCCCACAGGTGAGGCGACGCCTACCGAGCGAGGGCGACATCAAGCGCCGGGCTACTGGTGTGACGGCTCAATCGGCTCGACCGTCACCTGGCGCAAAGGCCTCAAGCGCCTCCGCATCGGATGCCCGCGCGCGCGGAAAGCAGTCCGCCCACTCGGCGACCTCGGGGTAGGAGGATCCCCGGCGGACGTCCGCAATGGCCGACTCCACGTCGAATTCCGTGACCCGCAGCTCAACCCCCGGCCCCAGTAGCGCCCAGTGCGCTCCCGGCCGACCGTATGGCATGCCCACGCTGCCCGGATTGACGACCAGGCGGTGCCCGGCGAGACGTACGAACGGCATATGGGTGTGCCCGCAGACCACCGTCCGGACATCGGCGTCCAGTTCGCCGAGCACCTCCTGCCAGCGCTCGAGGCGGGAGTCGACCAGCACCACCTCCCCGTCGTCGCGGGGCGTGGCGTGGCAGAACAGCACGCGGCCCAAGCCCTGTACGGGCAGCGACAACGACCGTGGCAGCGCCGCGAGGAAGTCGACCTGATCAGCGCGCAGTTGTCCGGCGGACCAGGGGGCGATCGGATCGGGGATGGCGTCCCGTAGCCCGCGCCGGTATTCGACGAGTTCGCGGTCCGCGTTGCCGCTGATCCAGGCGACGCGGTCGCCAAGCGCGCGCAAGCGGTCCAGGACTTCGACCGGTTGTGGGCCGGCCGCGAGGTCACCGGTGAGGACGATGCGGTCCGCGGTGCGTACGTCCGGTTCGGCGAGTACCGCGTCCAGGGCAGGCAGGACACCGTGGATGTCGGAGAGGACGGCTATGCGGTTCGGCATGCGCCCCATTGTCATGGGTCTACGGGGCGCGCCCGAAGTGCAGTTCCTCCGCCACGCCCACGAAGCAGCGCAGCTGCCGCAGTTCTACGAGCACTTCGAATTCATCACGATTACCGATTAGTCCAGGAGTGGATCGCTCATTGGTCGTCACCGGCCTCCCCGCTGTAATTGCTCATGCCTGCGCAGCTCAGCGAGGGCGGCATTCGGCAGGAATGCCGGAGGAGGGAAGAGACGATGACCTACGCGACCGTCAACGGCACCCGGCTCTATTACGAAGACCATGGCACTGGCCGCGTCCTGGTGTTCCTGCACGGCTGGGGCACCAGTGGCCGGGTGTGGGACAGCCAGGTTGCCGACCTGATGGCCGACCACCGTGTGATCACCGTCGACTTGCGGGGCTGCGGCCGTTCCGACCGGCCCGTCACCGGCTACACCATTACCGAGGTCACCGACGACATCCTGGAGTTCATCGACGCCCTGGCGTTGGACCAGCCCGTGCTGATCGGATCGTCGATCGCGGGAGCGTTCACCGTCGAGGCCGCCCTGGCCGCTCCGGACAAGATCGGCGCCATCATCCCCGTCGACGCCGGCATTCACCACTTCTCGGGGATGCGGGAGGCGGTGGGCAAGCTCCTGGTGGACCTGCGTGCCGACCGGGCGGGCACGCTCGCTCGCATCGTCCCGCAGTGGTACCGCCCCGGCGCCGGCACCGCGGTGATCGACTGGACGGTCCGCCAGCTCCTGGAGTCGACCTTCCTCATCGACCAACTCATCGCCGACCAGGCCGACTACGACCCGCGCGGCCGCCTGGGCCAGGTGCGTGTGCCCACCACGTTCCTGCATGGCGAACTGGACACCGAGGTCCCGCTCGATATTCCCCTTGAGTGCGCGGGCCTGATCCCCAATGCCCGGCTGGCAGTCATCGAAGGCGCCGGCCACATGTCCCAGCAGGACCAGGCCGAGCGCTTCAACCAGGTTCTTCGCAAGGTCCTGGGCTAGAGAGCCCGCCCACCTCCGGGAAAGCGCCCGCGCTCCGATCAGGAGTGGTGTGCCAATGCTGCGTGGGGATCGGTTCCTCGTGCCGCCGTGTGGTCGATGTGGATCGTGGTGGCGACGAGGCGGGGGATGGCGTGCAGGAGGGCGTGCTCGGCGTCAACCGCCAGGCGGTGGGCGGCGATCACGGTCAGTTCGGGGTCGACCACAATGTCGGCCTCGGCGCGCAGGGCGTGCCCGACCCAGCGCAGCCGGAGCTGGCCGATGCCCCGTATCCCCGGCACGTCGCGCAGCGCGGACTCGGCGGTGTCGACCAGCGAGGGATCGACGGAGTCCATCAGGCGCCGGTAGACCTCGCGGGCCGCGTCCCGCAGAACCAGCAGGATCGCGACGGTGATCAGCAGGCCGACGAGGGGGTCGGCGGCGCGCAGGCCGAGCGCGGAGCCGCCCGCGCCGAGGAGGACGGCGAGGGAGGTGAAGCCGTCGGTCCGGGCGTGCAGGCCGTCGGCGACCAGGGCGGCGGAACCGATCTTGCGGCCGGTGCGGATACGGTGCCGGGCCACCCACTCATTGCCCGCGAAGCCGATCACGGCGGCGGCCGCGACCGCCCAAGGATGGCTGAGGTCACGGGGGTTGAGCAGCCGGTCGAACGCCGCCCAGGCGGCCAGCGCGGAGGAGGCCGCGATGGTGAGCACAATGGCGATGCCCGCCAGGTCCTCGGCGCGGCCATAGCCGTAGGTGTAGCGGCGGTTGGCCGCCCGGCGGCCGAGGATGAAGGCCATGCCCAGGGGTACGGCGGTCAGCGCGTCGGCCGCGTTGTGCAGGGTGTCGCCCAGCAGCGCCACCGAACCGGACAGCACCACAACGAGGGCCTGCAGCACGGCGGTCAGTCCCAGGATCGCCAGTGACAGCCACAGGGTGCGCATTCCCTCGGCCGAAGCCTCCATCGCCGGGTCGATCCGGTCGGCCGCATCGTGACTGTGCGGGGTGAACAGGTGGGCGATCCGGTGGCGCAGGCGTGAGCGGTGGACGGGGGCGTGGGTGTGCACGTGGTCCCTCATATGCCCACCATCGCATGCGAATTCGATTGCAGCCATGACCGTCCTGCACCCTCTGACCAGGTGCGATGCGTTCGCACCTGCCGGTCCACGCTGCCATGTACGCCACCAGTCGTACGAGCGCCCGGACGTGACCGCCTGCGCCACACACGACGCGGTCGTCTGCGTCACTGTGCCTGAGCACGGACAAAGCCGGCGGCCGCACCCGCCGCCCGCGCTGCATTGAGGGTTCAGCAATCCCGTTGAGCCGACCGGATGAGGTCGTGTGCGGTTCGGATCAGGTCGGCGTTGCTCGCGGCGGGCTTTCCGTCCGGCAGGTGGAGCACGTCTTCCAGGCCGATCCGCGTGTCCAGACCGCGGGTGGCCGCCAGGCGCAGGACGGGCCAGGCGGAGCCGTCCATGCCATGGAGGAGGATCGGCAGCCCCGTGATCGGCAGCCCTGCGCCGGCCGTGAGCCGGCCGAGCAGCGACGTGGCCGCGCCCGGCGCCGTCCGCGGGTCGGCGTCCATCACCTCGGCCAGGACACGGAGCACGCGGTGCGCTTCCGGCCAGGCGAGGAAGCGCTCCGCGGCCTCGGTGCCGGACCAGATCCCGGCCTCGACCCCGACGCCCCGCTCCAGCAGCGCTTCCGCGACCATCGTGGCGCCGTCTTCATGCCAGTTCACCGAGGCGTGGTCGGGCAGCACCGTCCAGGAGCGGACGAGCCGGGCACGCTGCCCGGCATCGGGCACGGCCCAGGCTCCGGTGGTGACGCCTATGGGGATGCCCGGGACCGCGGCGCGCACGGCACTCACCGCGGCGTCGACATGGGCGGCCTCAAGGGAGTCCTCGCCTTTGTGGTCCTTGGGGTGGAGGTGGATGTTCTCCGCCCCGGCCGCCACGGCCTCGCGCGCGGCGGCGGCCAGTTCGTGCGGGGTGATGGGGAGATGATCGCATTCGGCCCGGGTTCGGGGGCCATTGAGGCATACCTGGAGCATGTGGCCGATCGTCCCACGAGGGTCTGACAACGGCCTCGCGAGGGGTGGCCGCTCACTCCGTGTGGTCGTACGACCCCTCTGCGGCTGCCGGCCGGATGCGATGTGTTCGCGGGGGGCGGCTTCACGGCTCGAAGCGATAGCCGAGGCCGGGCTCGGTGATCAGGTGGCGGGGGTGGGAGGGTTCGGCCTCCAACTTGCGGCGCAGGGTGGCCAGATAGATGCGGAGGTAGTTGGTCCGGTTTTCGTTGCCCGGGCCCCAGACGGTGCGCAGGAGTTCACGGCTGGTGACGAGGCGGCCGGGGGTACGGGCGAGAGCGGTGAGGACGCGCCATTCCGTGGGGGTCAGGTGCAGGGCCCGGTCGTGGACGACCCGGGAGTGGATGGTGCAGGCGGTGAAGTCGACGGTGTAGTGGCCGAGCCGGACCGTGGTGCGGCCCTCGAGGGCCGGGGGCCGGCGCAGCACCGCGCGGAGCCGGGCGAAGAGTTCGTCCATGCAGAAGGGTTTGGTCACATAGTCATCGGCGCCGGCGTCCAGCGCGGTGACCTTGTCGGTGGCCCCGGTGCGGCCGGAGAGCACAAGGATGGGGACGGGGCTCCAGGTCCGCAGGGAATGTATGACCTTGATGCCGCTCATGTCCGGCAGTTCGACGTCGAGGAGCACGGCGCAGGGCGGCCGCTGGGTGGCGGCGCGCAGCGCGGCGCAGCCGTTGGCGGCGGTGGCCACGCTGTAGTGGCGGGCCTTGAAGTTGATGCTCAGCGCTCGCAGCAGCTGTGGTTCGTCGTCGACGATCAGGACATGCTTCAGGCCTGGGTTCATGGTCCTGACTACCTCCGTGCAGCCGGGTGGTCGAGGTGTGCGGGGAGCCGCCCGGCGGCGCTCCGGATCTCGCGCTGCCGGGCGGCCGGGGTCAACGCAGTGCGGCGAGGCCGCGGTTGAGCTCGACGACGTTGACGCGCTGCTGGCCGAGGAAGCCGAGGGACCGGCCGCGCACCTCACGGTCGACGAGCGCCCGCACCCGCCGGACCGGCAGCCTGCGGGCCTTGGCCACCCGGGCCACCTGCTCGTGGGCGTAGGCCGGGGAGATGTCCGGGTCGAGGCCGGAACCGCCGGCCGTCAGGGCGTCGGCGGGTACGGAGCGCGGGGGGACGCCGTCGAAGGCGGCCACGGCCGCCCGGCGGTCCTCGATGGCCTTGACCAGGTCGCGGTTGTTGGGGCCGAGGTTGGAGGCCCCCGAGTCGGTGGGGTCGTACGGTCCCGCGCCCTTGCCCGCGTCGGCGGCGGAGGGGCGGGGCTGGAACCACTTGGGGTCGGGGCCGCCCCGCGGCAGCGCGAAACTCTGGCCGATGAGGGCGGAGGCGATGGGCCTGCCGTGGTCCTCGATCAGGGAGCCATTGGCCTGGTGGCCGAACGCGGCCTGGGAGATGCCCAGGACGGCCAGCGGATAGGCGATTCCGGTGATCACGGTGAACACCAGGAGCATGCGCAGCGCCATCAGATGCCGCAGCAGGATGGGCGGGAGGTGGAGGAGCATGGATGGTCGCCTTCCGTTGCCGTCAGTGCAGGCCGGGGATGAACTGGACGGCCAGGTCGATGAGTTTGATGCCGAGGAAGGGCAGGACGAGCCCGCCGAGCCCGTAGATCCAGATGTTGCGGCCCAGCAGCGCGGCCGCGGACGACGGCCGGTAGCGCACACCGCGCAGCGCGAGCGGGATCAGGACGACGATGATCAGCGCATTGAAGATGATCGCCGAGGAGATGGCCGAGGTCGGGCTGTGCAGGCGCATGATGTTGAGCTTGTCCAGGCCGGGGTAGGCCACCGCGAACATCGCCGGGATGATCGCGAAGTACTTGGCGACGTCATTGGCGATGGAGAAGGTGGTGAGCGCGCCCCGGGTGATCAGCAGCTGCTTGCCGATCTCCACGATCTCGATCAGCTTGGTGGGGTTGGAGTCCAGGTCCACCATGTTCCCGGCCTCCTTGGCGGCCGAGGTGCCGGTGTTCATGGCCACCCCCACATCCGCCTGGGCCAGCGCCGGAGCGTCATTGGTGCCGTCACCGGTCATCGCCACCAGCTTGCCGCCGGCCTGCTCCCGCTTGATCAGCGCCATCTTGTCCTCGGGCGTGGCCTCGGCCAGGAAGTCGTCGACCCCCGCCTCCTGAGCGATGGCGTGTGCGGTCAGCGGGTTGTCACCGGTGATCATGACGGTCCTGATGCCCATGTGGCGCAGTTCGGCGAACCGTTCCCTGATGCCTTCCTTGATCACGTCCTTGAGGTGGATGACCCCGAGCACCCGGGCTCCGGCCGGGTCGTCGACGGCCACCACCAGGGGGGTGCCACCGCTCTGCGAGATCCGTTCGGTGATCTCGTGCACCTCGTCGCCCACCCGGCCGCCACAGATGGTCACCCAGGCGGTGACCGCGCCCGCCGCGCCCTTGCGGATGCTGCGCTCGTCCACGTCCGCCCCGCTCATCCGGGTCTGCGCGGTGAACGGAACGAACCGGGCGTGCTCCAACTCGCCCTCGGAGCGCGCCCGCAGCGCGTACTTCTGCTTGGCGAGGACGACGATCGAGCGGCCCTCGGGCGTCTCGTCGGCCAGCGAGGACAGCTGGGCCGCATCCGCGAGGTCGTCCGCGCTCACCCCCTTGACCGGGAGGAACTCGGCGGCCTGGCGGTTGCCCAGGGTGATGGTGCCGGTCTTGTCCAGCAGCAGGGTGTTGACGTCCCCGGCGGCCTCCACGGCCCGTCCCGACATGGCCAGCACATTGCGCTGGACCAGCCGGTCCATGCCCGCGATGCCGATCGCGGAGAGCAGCGCCCCGATGGTGGTGGGGATCAGGGCGACGACCAGCGAGACCAGGATGACGATGCTCTGCTCGGCGCCCGCGAACAGCGCGAAGGGCTGGAGGGTGACCACCGCGATCAGGAACACGATGGTCAGCGAGGCGAGCAGGATGTTGAGGGCGATCTCGTTCGGCGTCTTCTGCCGGGCCGCGCCCTCCACCAGGGCGATCATCCGGTCGATAAAGGTCTCGCCCGGCCTGGAGGTGATCCTGACGACGATCCGGTCGGACAGCACCTTGGTACCGCCGGTGACCGCCGACCGGTCACCGCCCGACTCCCGGATGACGGGCGCCGACTCACCGGTGATGGCCGACTCGTCCACGCTGGCCACGCCCTCGACGACATCACCGTCACCGGGGATGATCTGCCCGGCCTCGACGACCACATGATCGCCCAAGTGCAGCTCCGCCGCCGGTACTTCCTCCTCCTCGGGCGCGCTCGCCCCGGGCCGCCAGGCGGACAGCCGACGGGCCACGGTATCGGTCCGTGCCCGGCGCAGCGTGTCCGCCTGGGCCTTGCCCCGGCCCTCGGCCACCGCCTCGGCGAGGTTGGCGAAGACCACCGTCAGCCACAGCCAGACCGTGATCACCCAGGGGAAGATCCCGGGATCCTCGATCGCCGACAGCGCGGTCAGCACCGCACCGACCTCGACGACGAACATCACCGGGTTGTGGACCATCAGCCGTGGATCGAGCTTGCGCACCGCGTCCGGGAACGAGGTGAACAGCTGCCGGGGATCCAGCAATCCGCCCGACACCCGGTGCGGCAGGTGCTTGTCATCCGGCGCAGCCGGAACGGTGGTGATGGACATCAGTGCAGCCCTTCCGCGAGCGGCCCCAGCGCCAGCGCCGGGAAGTAGGTGAGGCCGACGACGATCAGGATCACGCCCGTCAGCAGACCGACGAACTGCGGCCGGTGGGTGGGCAGGGTGCCCGCCGTGACCGGCACCTGCCGCTGGCCGGCCAGCGTTCCCGCCAGGGCCAGCACAAACACCATCGGCAGGAACCGGCCCAGCAGCATCACCAGGCCCAGGGCCGTGTTGAACCAGGGCGTGTTGGCCTGCAGGCCCGCGAAGGCCGAGCCGTTGTTGTTCGCGGCGGAGGTGAAGGCATAGAGCACTTCCGCGAAGCCATGCGGCCCGTGGTTGGTCATCGCGGCCCGTTCGCCGGGCAGCGCCATCGCGATGCCCGCGCCCACCAGGACCAGGGCCGGGGTGGTGAGGATGTACAGGGAGGCGAACTTGACCTCCCGGCTGCCCAGCTTCTTGCCCAGGTACTCGGGCGTCCGGCCGACCATCAGCCCGGCCACGAACACCGCGATGACGGCGACGATGAGGATCCCGTACAGCCCCGAGCCGGTGCCGCCGGGCGCGATCTCGCCCAGCATCATGTTGAAGATCAGCAGCCCGCCGCCGCCCGGAGTGTAGGAATCATGCGCGGAGTTGACGGCACCGCACGAGGTGAGCGTGGTGGAGACCGCGAACAGCGCCGAGGCCCAGATCCCGAACCGCTGCTCCTTGCCCTCCATCATCCCGCCCGCCGCATGCCCGGCCGAACTGCTCACGCTGTGCAGCTCATTGGCGGTGACAACGGCCACCGAGGCCGCCCAGATCACCCCCATGACGGCGAGGATCGCGTAGCCCTGGCGGCGGTCGCCGACCATGGTGCCGAAGGTGCGCGGCAGTGCGAACCCGATGACCAACAGCAGGTAGATCTCCACCAGGTTGGTGAATGGCGTGGGGTTTTCGAAGGGGTGCGCGGAGTTGGCGTTGTAGAAGCCGCCGCCATTGGTGCCGAGTTCCTTGATGGCCTCCTGCGAGGCCACCGGGCCGCCGGTGATGCCCTGGTGCTGACCGGCCAGCGAGGTGACCGACTGCACACCGTGGAAGTTCTCCACCACCCCGGCCGCCGCCAGCACCAGGGCGAAGACAAAGGCGATCGGCAGCAGTACCCGCAGCACGATCCGGGTCAGGTCGACCCAGAAGTTGCCGACGCGGTTGGTCCGCTTCCGGGTGAATCCCCGGATCAGCGCGGCCACCACCGCGATGCCCACCGCCGCCGAGACGAAGTTCTGCACCGCCAGGCCCGCCATCTGCACCAGGTGGCCCATCGTCGACTCACCGGCATAGGCCTGCCAGTTGGTGTTCGTCACAAAGGACGCGGCGGTGTTGAACGCCAGGTCCGGCGGGACCGGCTTCATCCCCAGCGACAGCAGCAGATGATCCTGCAGCCGCTGGAATCCGTACAGGAAGAGGACCGAGACGAAGGAGAACGCGAGCACGCTGCGCAGATATGCCGCCCAGGTCTGGTCGGCGTCGCCGTTCACCCCGCCCACGCGGTAGAGCAGCCGCTCGACGCGCAGCTGCCGTGAGGTGGTGAGACAGCGGGCGAGATAGTCGCCCAGGGGCCGGTAGGACAGCGCGAGCGCCCCGATGAGAGCGAGGATCTGCAGCCAGCCGGCGAGGGTGTCGGACAATTCAGATCCTCTCGGGGAAGAGCAGGCAGAGCACCAGGTAGACCACCAGGCACACGGACACGACGAGACCGACGATGTTCTCCACGCTCACAGCCGCTCGACCCCCTTGACGACCAGGAGCAGAACCGCGAAGACGAGAACGGTGATGCCGATGAATGCGAGATCCGCCATGGGCGATAACACCCCGTGTTTCATGAGATGTGGGAGGAATGCGAGCGCCTGCCCGACGTGGTGTGTGGGGTCTGTGGGGGCGTCGGCTGCAGGCGGTACGCGGTGCTACGGGCTTGAATGAGCCATCCGTAGCGAAGCGCTGGGCACCGCCGGTGGCGAGCCCCCTTAGCGCGCTCCTGATATTTTTTCCCGTCAAATTGACGGGGCTTTTATTGCGTTCGATGGCTTGTTCTGGTCTCTCGCCATCGGGGCATGCTAGTGGGGGTGCGGGGGAGGAGGCCGGGGGACACGCGAGATGGCTGACATTCCGGCTACCGGCCGGTTCCGGGCCGGTTTTGGGTGCGGTCGGCAATCCACCGTTCAGTTTTCGGTGAAGTTTTTCTGATTCACCGTTTCCGCACGCTTCGGTCATCGGCTGTGTTTCCGGCGTTCTTGGACCGGCCCTTGACCTTGACGCCGGCGGCAAGGCATTGACGTCCCGTCATGACGACCGTGACCACCCGGCCGGACGGCGCAAGTCGGACAAGGCGCCGCCGCTCTCCCGGAACGGATCCATGCGCAGGGCGAGCGCCGTCGTGACCATCGCGACCAGGTGGCCGACTGCGGTCACATCGAGTCGGCCGAGGCCCGTCACTATCAGCGGCGACAGCAGGACCAGCACACCGGCACAGACCGTACGGTGCCAACGCCGGGCCCCGGCCAGCACCACCGCCGTGAGCGCCGAGACGATCACATACGACGGGCCCACGTCCTGGACTCTCGTCAGCGAGGCAGGCAGCTGACCGGCAAGGATCCTCACCCCTACCATTCCCTCGCTCACCAGCGTTCCCACGGCATGGGCGAGACCGACCAGGCAGGCCGCCCGCGAGCTGCCCAGCCGGACGGTCAGCAGGGTCAACGCCAGCGCGGCCGGCCCCAGCCACACCAGGAGATGACTGCAGAGCAGTGCCGAGACGGCGAGCGCCTCAAGCGGATGCTCCCGGAGATTCACCAGATCCGTCGAAGCCCAGTCGGTCAGCGCCGCCCACTCCGGCGCACCCAGCAGCCGGCGGACCGGAACGGACACGGTGAAGACCAGCCCGGTGAAGAGGACGGGCAGGGGGTACCGCCTGAGCAGAAGCAGGACTACGGGCACGAACCCTCCGGTGGTCAACCGCCAGGCAAGGAAGGTGACTTGCCTTCGTGCTGCGGAAGCAGCCAGACTATTTAGCTATGCAGATGGATAAGAACGCCGACGAGTCCCCCATCGTCTTCCGGCTGGACGCCAAGTCCGGCGTTCCGCCCTACCTCCAGCTTGTGCAGCAGGTGGAACAGGCGCTGCGCCTGGGACACCTGCGGATCGGCGACCGGCTGCCGAAGGTCAAGGAGGTGGTGGCCGCACTCGCGATCAACCCGAACACCGTGCTGAAGGCCTACCGGGAGCTCGAGCACAAGGGCCTGGCAGTGGGCCGGCCCGGCCAGGGCACCTTTGTCGAGGCCGCGCTCGGCAGCGTCGGCCTGCGTGAGCAGACCGCGCTGCGCAAGAGGCTGGAACGGTGGCTGCGCGATGCCGCCGACGCCGGGCTGGACGATGACGCCGTTGCCGCCCTGATCAACAGCACCCTGCAGCAGCGCAGGTCCCGGGGTGTTGCCTGACCGGGCACTCAGGCCGTTCGATGGCGTACCCACCAGAGCGCGGCGGCGGCGAAGACCAGTGCCAGTGCCAGGGTGCCGCCCCCTTCGATGGCCTGGAACGACCAGAAGTGGCTGCCCGGTTGATAGTGGGCCCAGACCGTATAGGGATGGGCTTTTTCCCAAGTCGCCATGTTGGCCCCACTGTGGAGCGCTTGGTTGTACTGCTTTTCCCACTGATCGAGGCTCATCCGGTGCCCCTGCGGATCCACCAGCCACTTGTCCAGCCGCCAGCCGTTGCCAGGGCCCAGAAACCTATAGCGCTGTACCACCGGTGTCATCAGATGCCGTCGTATCTCGTACACGGTCACGTACCACAGCGTGATATGGACGGCGAGAGTCGCCGCCATGGCGGGCACGGTACGGCGGAGCACCGCGCCCAGGAACACCCCGGCGCTGAACGCGGCCAGCGTGCGGGCGACAAAGACCAGCCCGTCGACCTCGTAGAACTGATTCGGACGCATCCGCGACTGCAGGGCGGCCGCGGGCGCGTCCCACCAGTGGAACAGTGCGGTGAACGCTCCCGTCACCACCACGACGACCAGGGCCAGCAGAAGCATCTTGGAGGCGACCCACCGGGTCCTGCCCACCCCTTGGGTCCAGGTGTAGCGGTAGGACCCGGTCTCGAATTCGCGGGCCAGCAGCGGGGCTCCGAGGAAGGCACCGATCAGGCCGGGCGCGAAAGTCAGCAGGAAGACGGCGTATTGCCAGCCGTCCATGGAGCCGACGAGGTCACCGGCGTATTGGCCGCATTCGCCGGTGGCGAACTGCCGGCATGCGGCGAGGTGCGTGTGGTAATCGGAGTGGAATTTCGAGCCGCTGATCAGCAGGGCGATGCCAATCGCCACAAACACGCCGGTCAACAGCAGCAGGGCGGACCGGTGTTGGCGCCAGGTGACCCACACCATGGCGCCCCTGGGCAGCCGGAGCGGCCTCTTGTCGAGGGCCGTCGTCGCGGTGGTCATGCCCGCGCCCCCCTTGCACCGGTGGTGACGACCGGCCGGGGCCCCGGCAGGGCGCTCGCCGACGGTTCGCGCAGATAGGCCAGTACGAGCTCCTCCAGGCCGACGGGATGTGACTGCCAGCCGGGAGGCGGGGCGTGGTCGTCGCCGGAGCGCACCAACAGCTGCGCCTGCGCGGCGGCCCGCTGCTCGCGCACCACCGGCAGGGCGGCGGCCACCGCGCCCGCTCCATCGGCGGGCCCGGTGAGCAGGCGGTGTCCGCCCAGCAAGTCATCGACCTCACCGGCCACTTGAAGACGGCCTGCCGACAGCACGATCAGATGGTCGCAGACATTCTCCAGCTCGGCGACCACATGCGAGGAGAAGATCACCGACAGTCCTTCGGCGGCCACCGCCGCCATCAGGGCCGACATGAAGTCATGCCGGGCCAGTGGGTCCAGCGCGGCCAACGGCTCGTCCAGGATGAGGAGATCCGGGCGTTTGGCCAGCACCAGGGCCAGCGCAACCTGGGACTGCTGGCCACCGGACAGTTTGCCGACCTTGCGGTCGAGCGGAATGTCACGCTCGCGCAGCCGCTCGCGGGCCAGCTCCTCGTCCCAGCGACGGTTGAGATTCCGCCCCACGCGCAGGGCGTCCTCGACGGACAGGTTCTGGTAGAGCGCGGTGCTCTGGGCCATGAAGCCGATCCGGTCCAGTGCCTCCTGTGACCCCGGTGCGCTGCCGCCCAGCACCGTCACCGTGCCGCCGGTCTGGTTCATCAGGCCGACGGCCAGGTGCAACAGGGTGGTCTTGCCCGATCCGTTCGGGCCGACCAGGGCGACCACCCGCCCGGCCGGGACGGCGAGGGTGCAGTCCTGCAGGGCCCAGCGGCGGCCGTAACGCTTGGCGAGCTGTGAGCTCTCTATGACGTTCACCCGGCCGCCCCCGAGAGTGGAACCTCGGCATCCCTTACCTGCTTATCTAGTTGCATAGATAAAGACTGTAGGGCGGCCGGGTGCCGCTTACAAGCCTTGCCGAGCCCAAGTGGTCGGACTTGGGATGGTTTTGGCGAGGTGTTGACGCTCTACGGGTGGACCACGATGCTGCCCGTCATAAACGTGTGCACGGTGCAGTGGTAGGTGAAGGTTCCGGGGTCCGGGAACGTGTGGCTGAAGCTCTGGCCGGGCTGGAGCAGGCCCGAATCCCAGAGGTTGGCCGTGTCCGAGGTGGTGGTGTGGTCGGTGCCGTCCGTTTCGTTGTTGGTCCAGGTGACGGTGTCACCGACCTGGATGGTCAACGTCTGCGGGTCAAAGGCGAGATTCTTGATCGACACAACCTGCTGCTGTGGCATGAGCGGTGCCTCCTCCGTCTGCTGAGCGGAGTTCGAAGCTCAATTTGATTTCGGAGGGCATGCCCTCGCTTCCGCGCTCCAACCGTGCGGTCACTCGGTTGGGCTAGTGCGGGTAGGCGCCAGTGCGCTGGTGGGGCGCTGGTGGGTTACCTCAACGGGGGTGTGCGTGCGGCGAATTCACTGGCCGTTGAACCCGTACTCCGGCACAAATGAGGAGGAGTTGGCGGAGGCAGCTCTCGTCAGTCGCATGCCCGGTCTGACGGGAGCTGCCTCACCGGATCAGCCTTTCAGGGTGTAGAAGTGGATTCGTGTGTTCGGCTCGAACCCGATGCGCGGGTACACGGGGGCTCCGGCGGCGGTGGCGTGCAGTGTGGCGCGGGTCAGCCCGGTGGCCCGCGCACCTTCGTGGAGCGCCTTGCGCGTGACCGCCTCGCCATAGCCCTTGCGCTGCCACCGCGGGTCCGTGGCGACGTAGCAGACGAACAGGCGGCCTTGTGCTTCGACCGTGGCGGCGCACGCCACCGGTTCGCCGCCTCGCATGGCCAGGTAGGCGTAGACCTCGTTCTTCCAGAGCGCGGATCCGAGCAGGCCGTCGCGGCCCTCCTCCAAGGGGAGCCCGTATGCGCGTGATTGGAGGTCGGCGTAGGCCTGCAACTGCTCGTCGGTGCTGACTCGGGCGAACGTCAGGTCGGGGTGGGACGGCTCGGGGATGGGGAGCAGGTCGCCGGCCATGCCCGTACCGGGGAAGGCGTACTGGAGGCCGGCCTGCTCGGCTGTCGCCTCCAAAGCGGGGCGGGCCTCGTTGTCGAGGAGGTCTTCGAAGAGCCACAAGAAGCCCGGGTGCTTCTTCGTCCGCATGATGCCCACCGCTTGGCCCAGACGGTGCCTGACGAGCTCTGCTCCCGCTCCCGTCTCGGTCAAGGTGATGCAGTTCCAGAACCCGAACCGGCTGTCGGCCCAGCGAACAGCGATGCCCGGAAGGTCGCGCACGTCCGCGTCCGCGTCGCGGTCGAGCACCAAGCTCCGCCAGACCGTGGTGAGTTGCTGTACCGATTCGATGGACTCCGCGGGAACGGTCACGGTGCCTCCCTGACGTGTTGTGCTGCTTGCGATATGCGGTTCTGGTGTCATCAGATGATGTTCTCGGCCTCTTCGATCTGGTCGTGGGCGTTCGCCGTGCTGGAGTGGGGCACACCGTAGGAACGGCGTCCGAACCGCCACCACACGGCGGCCATGACGAGGGCCACCAGCAAGGCGACGGGCGTGTAGTTGAAGCTCTTGGTGGTGACCGGGCTGGTTTGCGGCAGCAGGAACAGCACGGTCACCCCGGCCGCCCAGAGCACCGCCACCCAGCCGATCGGCCGGCTCCAGCGGCCCAGGTGCCAGGGCCCGGGGGTGAACCGGTCCGGGTGGCGCAGTCGCAGCAGCACCGGGATGGCGTAGGCCGGGGTGAAACCCACGACGGAGATCGCGGTCACCGCCGAGAACGCCTCGGCGGAATACAGGGACGGCAGGGCAAGCACGAAGGCCACACCGAGGGCGAGCCAGACGGCGTTGCCCGGGACGGCCGTACGGCGGCTGACCTTCTGCCAGCGCGCCGAGCCGGGCAGGGCGCCGTCCCGGGCGAAGGCGTAGATCATGCGGCTGGCGGAGGCGGTGATGGTGTAGCCGCACAGGAACTGCGCCACGATGATCACCAGCAGCAACGCCTTCGCCGTCGCCACTCCCAGACCGTCCAGGAAGATCTGCGCCACCGGAACCCCGGTCTCGCTGCCCAGCGTCCCGGCGTAGTCCTGGATGGCGAACAGGAAGGCGACCAGCAGGATGCCGCCGGCGATCCAGGACACCGTCACCGAGCGGATGATCCCGCGCGCCGCGGCCACGGAAGCACCGCTGGTCTCCTCGCTCAGGTGGGCCGAGGTGTCGTAGCCGGCCAGGGCGAAGCACGGCAGCAGCATGCCGAGCAGGACCACGTACACGGCGCTCGACCAGCCGGTGTTGTTGGTGAACTCGGAGAACACGAAGCCGGTCGACTGGTGGTGAGAGGGGACGAGAGTCAGGGCGCCGATGATGACGACGGCCCCGGCCAGGTGCCACCACGCGCTCAGGGAGGTCAGGATGTTCATCAGCCGGGTGCCGAAGAGATTCAGGACCGCGTGCAGCGCGAGGATGACCGCGTACATGACCAGCAGGGACTTCGGTGTCGGCACATAGCCCCACTGCATGTTCGCCCAGGCGCCGGTGAAGGTCGCGATGCCGTAGTCCTGGGCCGCGATCCCGCCGAGCAGCCCCAGAAGGTTGAGCCAGCCGGTGTACCAGCTCCACCGCTCACCGCCGAGCTGGCGGGCCATGTAGTACAGGCCACCGCTGGTGGGATAGCGGGAGGTGATCTCGGCCAGCGCCGCGGCCAGGCACAGCACCAGCGGCCCCACGGCGAGCCACCCCCACACCACCACCGCGGGCCCACCGCTGTTCAGGCCGTAGCCGAAGAGCAGCAGCGTCCCGGACATGATGGAGATGACCGACAGGGAAGCGGAGAAGTTACCGAAGGCGCCCATCCGCCGGTGCAGTTGCTGGGTATAGCCCAGCTCCTTGAGTATGCGCTCGTCGTCGTCCAGTGGCTCGGACCGCTGCCATCGTGCATGTGCTGATGTACGCATCGAGAATCTCCGCACAGAAAAGAGCAGAAAGGGAAAGGAGGGACAGGGTGACTGCTGGGACGTCAGCGGGACACGGCGGCGCCCGCCCGCAGAGCCAACGGGTATTCACGGGCGCCTTCCCGCATCGGGCGGTGGCTTGAGCCGCCGCAGGCAGGCGCTGCGGGTCGCCTCGAACTCCTCCCACCACCGGTCCGGGTCGTGCGTGATGTACTGCCACGGGGCCGGGGTGGCGAAGTCGCCGATGGCCTGGAATACGGCAGCCGCCTCCTCCAGGAAACCGCCCGCCGCCAGCGCATGGGCCAGATAGTTCAGATCGGTTGCGGAACCGGCCGCCGGGTCGCAACGGCAGAACCAGTCCTCGAAAGCCTTGGTGATAGCCGGAGTGATGGGTTCATTGACCCACCACAGGCTCAGCATGACGTCACCACTGCTCCGCCGAGCCCGGTACCCCTCCACATGGGCGTAGAGAGGCAGGAGAAGCAGCGGCGAGCCGAGCGGCGCCTTGGAGACTGACCAGCGGGCGAAATCCATTGCGACCGCCCGCTGGCTGAGATACGCCGATCCCGGGCCGACCTGGAGCACTCGGAGCATGCGGTGCCATGCCTCGCGGTTGAACTCATCCCGCCGGTGCGCGGCTTCCAGCAGTCCCCATGGCCCGTGGGGGAGCAGGAAATCCGGCGGCGGAGGGGCCACACGATGCTCCGGAAAGCGTCCGGCCGTATCCGTTTCGGCCAGGGCCAGCAAGCAGATAGGGGCCACCGGGTCCCCGGGGTTCAGCTCATCCGCCCTGCGGCATGCCTGCCGGGCCCTGTCCGCCAGCTCATCCAGTTGCTGAACCCGCCGCGAGTCCTTCGCCGACGCTCTGCTGCGATGGGCGTCCAGTGCCCGCTCGGTGGTCACCCTGGCGTACATCACCCGAGCAGCGACGCTCTGCGGCTCTTCCTGCAACCACAGCTCGACCACGTTGCGCCGGGCAGCCGCTACGCCCAGCACCTGCGTGCGAGCGGTCCACTCCCGCCAGGTCTCCGTCTGGGCCAGCACCTGCCGCATCTGCATCCAGTGCCCGGCCTTCACGTCCTGCACCGCCGCGTAGAGAGCGGTGTCACGGCCGGCCGGGTGGTAGCCCGCCATCAGCGGACACCCCCCGTCGGCAGCAGAGCCGGCTGGACGGCAGACACCGGGCGCGGCATGGCACGATCGGCCGGCCGTCGGGGCGTGGCAGGAGGAGGAACGAACCGGCCGCCGACGCGGGCTTCGTAGCCGCCTGCGAGACAGCGCCACACCAGACTGCCGCAAGCTCCGGGTGCCCGAAACTGCGGCGTCCCGCACCGCGGCCGGCGAAGGCCCGCAGCGGACGGGACGGACGAGCTCAACGCTACGGCGCTCTGGGACTGAGACAGACCGCCTGAGAAGGGCATCAACGCTCCAATGCGAGGCAAGGGCAGGGCATTTAGGGGGGAGAACGGGCACACGGATGCCGAGTCAGCGGCTGCCGCCTGACAGCCGCTGACAATGTTGGGGCACCGTAGCAGTGCAGCATACGTACGACGAAGCGAAGCACCTTGATATCCAACGTAGTTGGGAGCTATGTCCTGCCGTGCCCGCCGTTCGGTTGCCGCGCCGGGCTGTGCTGCCGCACGGCGCGGTCCGGGCGAACGTCGCCTGAGCAGGGCGGAGAAGCGGTGCTGATCGACGCGCCCGCACCGCGACCAGCGCCTTGTCGGACAGTTTCTGACCTCACGTCAGGGGCTGGCCGCGGGTGGCCTTATAGCCGGTGATCACTGCCGGGCCGGCGTCCGGACCGCTGTCGTCGAGGCCGACGAAGCCCAGATCGGCGATGGAGCCGAGACCGGCCGCGCGGAGGTGAGCGGTGAGTCGGTCGTGGCGGCAGGCGGTGATTTCCGAGGTGCGTCCCGGGCGAGTGGCGGCGACCCGGGCCGGCTCAATGGACCGGCGCCGCCACGCCCGTCATGACGGCGGGCGGCGACTGGGGTGCGGGACGGACCTTCGTGCTAAGCGGCGTATGGGTTGACGATGGTGTGGTGACGCCGGGCGGTTTCCAGTACGTCCTCGGGGAACCGGGGTCCGGCCACGTAGTGGCGGCCCTTGGTCTGTCCCACCGCGGTAAGCAGTCCGGCCTTGGTCAGGGCCTGCATGTCCCGGGTCGCCTGCTGGGTGTTGATTGCCTCGGCCTTCTCATAGCGGGAGCGCCGCGCCCGGCCCGTCATTGCCACTTCGTGCAGGGCCGTCACCTGCCGTTCGGTGACCCCGCCCGCCTCGGCCAGTGTCATCAGCCGGATCCAGCACTCGTTGGACCGGTCGACACGGCGCTGCACCCGCTGGGCCTGCTGGTGGTAGGCGAGGAGGTTGAACTTGATCCACGGCAGTGTGTCGCGCTCGGGTGACCAGACGGGGCCGCCGACTTCGCGGAGCGCCTTGTAGTACTCCCAGGTGTTGCCCGGCATTCCCAGCCAGTCCTCGATCGAGGAGAACTCGGGGGCGAGGACTCCGTCCCGGGCGATCACAAGAGTCTGGAGCGAGCGGGACATGCGGCCGTTGCCGTCGGACCAGGGATGGATCTTTACCAGGTTGAGGTGTGCCATCGCGGCGCGGATCAGGACGTGGTGATCGAGATCGCCCTCGTTGAGCCAGTCGACGAGCTCACTCATGAGGCCGGGCACCAGCGCCTGGTCCGGCCCCTCGTAGTCGGTCGCGAATTCATCGCCGGGAGCGGTGATGCGAATGGACGTCTTGCGCCATTGGCCCGCGGTCTTGAGTGGGTGATGGTGGCCCTGGAGCATCCAGTGCAGGCTGTTGAGCAGTTCCTTGCCGTACCGGAAGTCGGCGACATCGTGAAGGGACTGGATGTAGGTCATGGCCTGCTGGTAGGCGAGGGTCTCCGCCTTGTTCTCGTCACTGGCATCGACTTCACGCTCGCCGTCCATCAGGTCGGCGACATCCTTGGCATCGACCCGGTAGCCCTCGATCGTGTTGGACGCCGCGATGGCGCTCGCCGTCAACGCCTTGCGCAGGTCGAGCGTCCACTTCATCGGAACCTGCTGCACCGCATGGCACAGCTGGTCGCGCATGGTGTTGACCTGCTCCAGGACCTGATGGTCGGAGGAGTCGAGGCGGGGCGTTCTGTACAGCATGATTCAATGATACCAAGGGTCTATCATTTGCTCGCGAGGGGCTTCCGCTGTGCCCCGCGCTCAGCGGACCCCCACCGCCCCGCCCCTGGCCCCGTACCCCTCCAGCAGCCCCATCCTGCGCCCCTCCAGCCACCCCCGGTATGTCTCATTGCCGTCCGCCAGCTCCATGTACGCGTCCCTGAGGTCGCCGAACAGGCCCTCGAGTTCGGCTCCCGCCAGGGCGCCGGGTCTTGCCGTGAGGGAGAGGCAGCCGGTCAGCGGGTCGCCGTGCAGGGGGCGGATGACGGTGCCCGGGGCGGGGTCGGTGGTGGGCTGGCAGGGGTGGACCGCTTCGGCGGAGGCGACCAGGTCGGTGGCGGTGGCCTGGTCGCGGACGTTGAGGACGCGGGGGTCGAGGCCGGCCAGGGTGAAGGCGTGGCGGAGTGCAGCGCACTCGTGGTCCGCGGTGGGGTCCACGATCCAGGCGTCGTCGGCGAGTTCGGAGAGCCTTATCACCGGGCGGGCCGCTGCCGGGTGGGTGGCGGACAGGGCGATGAACCGGGGCTCGCAGGGAATCAGGACGCGCCGGGTGAAGCCCTCCGGAATGTGCAGTGGGAAGGCCGCGGGCTCGTGAATCAGCGCGATGTCCAACTGGTTGGTGGACAGCAGCTGGAGCAGGGTGGCCGAGGAGACGTCGATGTGGATCGTGGTGTCCGTGTCCGGCAGCCGCTTGTGGATGCGCAGCAGCCACCCCGCAACCGCCCGGCTGCCGATGCTGCCGATGCGCAGCCGTAAGGCGCCCACGCCGACTGCCGCGTCGCGGGCGGCCGTTACCAAGGCGGTCATTTCGGCCACGATGGGCCGGGCCCTGGACAGCACGGACTGGCCGAGCGGGGTGGGGCGGCTGCCGGTCTGGCCGCGGGTGAAGAGGAGCCCGCCGATGGCCGATTCGATACGCCGGAGCTGAGTGGTGAGCGAGGGCTGGGTCATGCCCAGCCGTACTGCGGCCTTTCGGACGCTGCCGGTGTCGGCGATGGCGCACAGTGCGCGCAGATGCCTGACCTCAAGCTCCACGGGCCGGAGCATAACCGTGCCTCGTTGGCCACACCAGACACATCTCGGGCAAATATCCGAGGGCGATGGGCGATTGGTCGGTGCTATCGCCAATTGGCATCATCCGCACCGCCGATAAGCGTCAGACACTCTGCGGGACCGAAAGTTCTCGGCGAATCCCGGGCCGCCGTCCCACCCGTGCGGCACGGGGTTCTCCGCGCGAATGGAGTCCCCCACATGAATCACTCCATGAGTCGCTCAATGAAGCGCTCCACCATGGTAATCACGGCCACCATCGGCCTCGGTCTGGCGGCCACCATGACCGCGGCACCCGTGTCCGCGGCGCCGGCCGCCCACCAGGGTTCGACGCAGCAGACCAGAGCGGCATACCTCGGCTCAAAGGCCGAGCAGGCCAACAACCAGGCCTTCTTCGCGGCCGTCATGAAGTCCGCGCTGGCCAAGCAGAAGGCATCACCCGGGCTGGCCACCGTCACGGTCACCTATGACGCCAGCCAGGCGCCCACCTTCGCCAATGAGATAGCCAGCGCCGCACAGATCTGGAACAGCTCCGTCCGCAACGTCCGGCTGCAAGCGGGCAGCGGCGGCGCCGACTTCAGCTACCAGGAGGGCGACGACCCCAACGGCTCCTACGCCAGCACCGACGGGCACGGCCACGGGTATGTCTTCCTCGACTACCAGCAGAACCAGGAGTACAACTCCACCCGGGTCGCCGCGCACGAGACCGGCCACATCCTCGGCCTGCCGGACCACTACCAGGGTCCGTGCAGCGAGCTGATGTCCGGTGGCGGCCCCGGCCCGTCCTGCACCAACCCCTACCCGGACGCCAATGAGCGGGCCAGGGTCAACCAGCTCTGGGCGAACGGGCTGAGCGCCTTCGACAAGAAGGGTGCCCTGACCAAGGTCCACTGAGCGGGCAGACGGACGGCCCGGTCCCGAGGGGGACCGGGCCGTTGCGCATACTGGCGCCGTGAGCGCGTGTGGTCAGTGCGGCTGAGCCGCGTCGGTCTCGTGCGGGCGCCGTATGAGGAAGGCCGCACCCGCTCCGGCGAGGAAGAGCGCGAGGACGGAGACCGCAGTGCCGACCCAGGTCGCTCCGAGCCATTTGCCGCCGAAGTAGCCCAGGCTCACGCTGTAGGTCGCCCAGGTCAGCCCGGCCAGCGCGGACCAGGGCAGGAAGTCCTTGATCCGGCGGTGCATCACCCCCGCGCCGAGGCTGACCACCGAGCGCCCGGCGGGCGCGAAGCGGGCCACCACGACCAGTGCGCCGCCGCCGCGCAGCAGCGCGGTACCGAGCTTCTCCTGGGCCGCGGTCAGCCGGCGGGAGCGGGCGATCGCCCGGTCGAAGCGGTCGCCGCCGCGCCAGGCCAGGCGATAGGCGACCAGGTCGCCGGCCACGGAGGCCGTCGCGGCACAGACGATGAGGGCGAACATCTGGGAGACGTGCGGGCGCTCATGCCCGACGCTGCCCACCGCGGAACCGGCGGCCGCGGTCGCGGCGGTGATCACCAGCACACCGCTCGGCAGTACCGGCAGGAAGACGTCGAGGAGCACGGACAGTCCGACGATGACGTATATCCATGGCGTGTTGGCCAACGCCCCCAGTTGCTCCAGCACGTCCTGATCTCCTGATACGGTCCCCCGCCGCGATGTCGCAGGGAGCGGCAGGAGCGGCCTTCACAACCGTACACAGTACGCGTGGGACTACTGAGGCAGATGAATGGGGCACGTGACGAACTTCGCATCACGGCCCTGGCGCAGGCGCCGGCGGCGGCCCGAGAGTCTCGGACCGCCGCCGGACAACCGCTGTTGAGGGCCGGTCAGGACTGCCGCGACCGGGAGAGGGCCCGGTCCAGGGTGAGCGTGCCGGGCCCGGTGAAGACGAGCAGCAGGAGGGCCCAGCAGAACATCGCGGATGCCTCACCGCCGTTCTGGATCGGCCACAGGGCGTTGCTCTGGTGCATGTCGAAGTACGCGTAGGCCATGGAGCCCGAGGAGATCAGCGCCGCGGTGCGGGTGCCCAGGCCGAGCAGTACCAGGGTGCCGCCGACCAGTTGGATGACGGCGGCGTACCAGTACGGCCAGGCGCCCGTCGCGACCGTGCCGCCGCCCCCGGGAGCGCCGCCCAGGACGCCGAAGAGCGAGGCCGCGCCGTGGCAGGCGAAGAGCAGGCCGACGACGACGCGGAAGCCGGAGAGGACGTACGGCCGGGCCGCGTCCAGCCGCTCGGTGAGCGGGGCGGTCGCCGCGGTGGGGAGAGCGGTCGCCGCCGGGGGTGCGGTGGCGGTGGGGGGTGTGGGGGGCATTCCTGGTGCTCCTCGTGTCGGGGACGGAAACGAGAGCCCCCAGGTTAGGTACGCCTTAGGGTGCTTGCAAGTTCAAGTTCTCGAATTTTCCTTCTTTGAAATGTTCCGGTCACGGAGCGCGACGCCGGGGCGGGCTGACGCGGCACTAGGGTGTGCGGCGTGCTCGCCGCCGCAACCCTGCTGCCCGTCAATGTCACCCTCGGCGTGGTGCTCGCGCTGCTGCTGACCGCGGCCGTGACGGTCGCGGGACTCGCCCACCTCGCCGACCGGCAGGACCGCGGCCACGCCCGGGCGATCGCGCTCGCCGGACTGCGCGCGGCGGTGCAGCTGGCGGCGGTCTCGGTACTGATCGGCTGGGTGGTGCGCCAACTGCCGCTGCTGCTCTGCTTCGTCCTGCTGATGTTCGCGGTGGCGGTACGCACCGCCGGGCGCCGGATCACCGGCAACCGCACCTGGCGGTGGACGGCGCTGCCGATCGGCGCGGGGGTCGCGCCGGTGGTGGCCGTACTGCTGCTGACCGGGCTGGTGCCGGTCAAGGGCATCGCGCTGATCCCGGTCACCGGGATCCTCATCGGCGGCGGACTGACCGCCACGGTCCTCGCCGGGCGGCGCGCGCTCGACGAGCTGGAGCTGCGCCATGGCGAGGTGGAGGCGGGCCTGGCGCTGGGGCTGCCGGACCGGGACGCCCGACTGGAGATCGCCCGCCCGGCGGCCGCCGACGCCCTGCTGCCGGGACTGGACCAGACCCGGACCGTGGGTTTGGTCACCCTGCCGGGGGCGTTCGTCGGCATGCTGCTGGGCGGGGCGTCACCGGTGCAGGCGGGCGCGGTGCAGCTGTTTGTCCTGGTGGCGCTGATGGCCGTGCAGGTGGTGGCGGTGGCCGTGGCCCTGGAGCTGGTCGCCCGCGGCCGCTTGCACCGCCGCCCCGGCCCGTCCCGGCGGCGCCGGTGGTCGCGTACCCTGAACGGAGCAGAAGGGGAGTAGCTCTTCGCCGGACCGTCGACATACTGCTGAGCCCAGCCTCAGCCGGCGCCCGGAGGCCCGTGGTCACCACGGGTCAGCGAGACCTTCGGCCGCAGTGTCCATGACGCTGCCGTGCCGAAGCGACCCCTGATCGATGCGGGACTCTCCGGTGTGGCAGCCCCACCGACAGAGGAATCCCGTGTTCAGCTTCACCGTCGCCGCCCTGGTCTTCGGCGTGATCTTCTTGGCCGAACTGCCGGACAAGACGGCGCTCGCGTCCCTGATGCTCGGCACGCGTTACCGCGCCTCGTATGTCTTCGCCGGGGTGGCCGCCGCCTTCGCCGTGCATGTGGCACTCGCCATCGCGGCGGGCAGCCTGCTGACCCTGCTGCCGCACCGGCTGCTGCAGGCGATCGTCGGCGCCGCCTTCCTGGCGGGCGCCGCGATGCTGCTCCTGACACGGGACGAGGCCGACGAGGAGCTCAGGAAGCCCGCCGACCAGTCCTTCTGGAAGGTGTCCGGGGCGGGATTCATGCTGATCCTGGTCGCCGAGTTCGGCGATCTCACCCAGATCATGACCGCCAACCTGGCCGCCCGCTACAACGACCCGGTCGCGGTCGGCGTCGGCGCGACGCTGGGCCTGTGGGCGGTGGCGGGCCTGGGCATCGTGGGCGGCCGGACGCTGATGAAGCACGTACCGCTGGCGCTGATCACCAAGGTCGCGGCGCTGGTGATGCTCGCGCTGGCGGGCTTCAGCCTCTACGAGGCGGCGGTCGGCTGAGGCATGACGCGCAGCACCAGGCCGCCGTCCGCACCCCGCGCCACCCGCACCTGGGCCAGGTCCATGATGTGCGCATGCGGGGCGTGGGCCGCGGCGCGCGGGCCGACGCCGACCACCCGCATCCCGGCGGCCTTGCCCGCCGCGATGCCCGCCTCGGAGTCCTCGAAGACCACACAGTCCCCAGGGGCGAAGCCCAGCTCGGCCGCGCCCTTGAGGAAGCCCTCCGGGTCCGGCTTGCTGGCGCTGACGCACTCCGCGGTGATCAGGGCCGGAGGCATCGGCAGCCCGGCGGCGCCCATCCGGGCCTCGGCCAGCTTGCCGTCCGCCGAGGTCACCAGGGCGTGCGGGAGCCCCTCGAGCGCTGCCATGAAGGCGGGGGCGCCGGTCACCGGCACCACACCGTCGACATCGGCGGTCTCCGCCTCGAGCATCTGCCGGTTGTCGGCGTGGTTGAGCTCCATCGGGCGGTCGGGCAGCAGCAGGGCCATGGTGGCGTAGCCCTGGCGGCCGTGGACGACCTTCAGCACCTCGCCCGCGTCCAGCCCCTGCTCCCCGGCCCAACGGCGCCAGCAGCGCTCCACCACGGCGTCGGAGTTGACGATCGTGCCGTCCATGTCGAGGAGTACGGCCTGGCAGGCGATGTCGGTCATGGGTACTCCCGTGGTCGAGGGGCGGGGAAGGCTGTTTTGTTTCTCCACGATACAAAACACTCCTGCCCACGCCAAGCGGTCACGCCGCCCGGGCCGCGCCTGGGGGGTGGCCGATGGATCTCCGCGGGAGAAGGAGCGGGGCTCCATCAGCCACCCCCCAGCGCACTCAGCTCCGGCAGCCTGCGCGCGGTCTCCTCGTCCGCCGGCATACACGCGATCAAGCTGAGCCCCGGCTCGTCCACGGCCGCCAGCTTGACGTAGTCGAAGACCAGCCGCCCCAGCCGCGGATGCGCGAACTCCCGCCGCACCGGGCGGAAGTCCGCCACATCGTGGGTATCCCACCAGGCCCGGAACTCCGCACTCGCCTCGCACAGTCCGGCGGTCAGCCGCTCGAAGTCCGGATCGCCGACGTGCCGGCCCGCCCCCGCGCGGTACTGCTCCAGCAGCGCCCGGGCCTGCCCCGGCCAGTCGACCAGCAGCGCACGCAGCTCCGGATCGAGGAACACCCGCCGGATCAGATTCCGCTCGGCCGCCGCCCAGCGCGTCGGATCACCGATCAACCCGCACTCGGCACGATTCCACGCCACCAGATCCCAGTTGGGCGCCACCAGATACGCCGGGTGCGGATCGAGCGCGTCCACCAGCCGCTGCAGCGCCGGCCCCGGCTCCCGGACCCCCTCCGGCGGCTGCTCCGGCAAGGCCTCACCGGCCAGCGCGAACAGATGCCGCGCCTCGGCCGGGGACAACAGCAGCACCCGCGCCAGACTGCCCAGCACCTGACGGCTGACCCCGATGTCCCGCGCCTGCTCCAGCCAGGTGTACCAGGTGACACTGACCCCGGAGAGCTGGGCGACCTCCTCGCGGCGCAGCCCCGGCGTACGGCGACGCGGACCGGCCGGGATCCCGACATCGCGCGGAGTCAGCCGCTCCCGGCGCGAGCGGAGGAACTCCGCGAGGGCCTGCCGGTGTTCTCGATCAGCCACTGCACTCCTTGCGATCCTTTATGGGGCGTACCGCTATGGGGCGTACCGCTATGGGGGTACCCCCGCCACCAGCATAATTTCCCTCTGTATCGCCCCGGCCGCCCGGCGGAACCTCATCCCATGACTACTCGGATACGACCGGCGGCCGCCCCCGTGGCCCCCGTTGCTTCTCCCTGGCGGGCCTTGTCCATCGTCCTGGTCGGCGTGTTCATGGCCGTGCTGGACACCTTCATCGTGCTCGTCGCGACCCCCGCCATCCAGCAGGACCTGCACGCCTCCGACGCCGACGTCCAGCTCATCCTGGCGGGCTACCAACTCGCCTACGCCATCGCGCTGATCACCAGCGCCCGCCTCGGCGACCTGCTCGGCCGCAAGCGGATGTTCCTCACCGGCATGGGCCTGTTCACCCTCGCCTCCGTGGCCTGCGCCGCCGCGCCCGGCGCGGGCAGCCTGATCGCCGCGCGGCTGGTGCAGGGCCTCGGCTCGGCCACGATGTTCCCCCAGGTCTTCTCCGTGATCCAGGTCCTGGTACCGGCCCGGCAGCGCG
This sequence comes from Streptomyces xingningensis, assembly GCF_054957865.1. Lineage (NCBI taxonomy): Bacteria > Bacillati > Actinomycetota > Actinomycetes > Kitasatosporales > Streptomycetaceae > Streptomyces > Streptomyces xingningensis. Next base: position 15,205 of record NZ_JBDJPF010000006.1, on the reverse strand, counting down.
CCCGGGCCTTCGGGGTGCTCGGCGCGGTCATCGGAATGGCGGGCGTCGTCGGCCAGCTGCTCGGCGGCGTGCTCGTCTCCGCCGACCTCTTCGGCACCTCCTGGCGGCCGATCTTCTGGGTCAACGTCCCCGTCGGCCTGATCACCCTGGCCCTGGCCGCCGCCTTCGTCCCCGAGTCCCGCGCCCCCGGCGCCCGGCGCCTGGACCTGCCGGGCGCCGCCGTCCTGACCGTCGCCCTCTTCCTGCTCGTCGTCCCCCTGGTCGAGGGCCGCGAGACCGGCTGGCCCCTGTGGACCTGGCTGAGCCTGGCCGGATCCGCGCTCGCACTGATCTGCTTCGGTCTGGTCGAACGGCGCGTGGAAGCGCGCGGCGGCGCGCCCCTGGTACGCCTGCGCCTGCTGCGCGAGCGCCCGTTCGCGGTGGGCATGACCCTGGTCCTGCTCACCTACTTCGGCATCAACTCCTTCTTCCTGGTGCTCTCCCTCACCGTGCAGGACGGTCTCGGCCTGGACACCCTCGGCGCGGGCCTGATCTACATCCCCTTCGCCGTCGCCTTCTTCGCGGCCAGCCTCGCGGCCGGGCGGCTCGGCCGGTACGGGCGGCGGGTGTTGCAGTGGGGCGCGCTGGTCGCGGGGCTCGGCTACGCGGTCGCGATCGCCGTGATCGCTTATGCCGGGAGCGAGTTGTCGGCCTGGGACCTGGCCCCGTCCTTCGCCCTGATCGGGGTGGGCAACGGGCTGTTGGTCACCCCGTTGGTGAACGCGGTGCTCTCGCGGGTCACCCCGGCCGAAGTCGGCATGGCCTCCGGGGTGTTGTCCACGGGGCAGCAGATTGGCGGTGCGGTGGGTGTGGCGGTGGTGGGTGTGCTCTACTACGGCTCGCTGGGCGGGGCGCGGCCGGGGGATGCGGGTGCGTACGGGCATGCGCTGATGGCCGCGTTGGGGTTCCATCTGGCGCTGTGCGTGGCGATTTCGGTGCTGCTGCCGTTGCTGCCATTGCAGCCGGAGAAGGCGGCGGAGCAGGGGTGATGGCTGTCCGGGGGCCCGATGTCAGACCCGTGTGGTGTCGTAGTCGCAGTGACGTCGAAGCCAAGGGGCAACCGATGAACCGCGAGCAGTGGCAGCCGTTTCTGAAGCGCTGGAGCGAGGAGTGGATCGTCAGCCACGACCCCGAGAAGGACGGGCCGTTGGACGAGGCGGTCGTGCGGGGCGGCTGGCTGGGCTTCGGCCCGGCGAGGGCGGAGGAGATCGCGGCGGTCGAGGCCCGCCTGGGGCGCCCGCTGCCGCCGTCCCTCCGCGAGTTCCTGCTGATCACCAACGGCTGGCGGGACGCGGGCTGTTTCATCTACCGGCTCGCGGGCGCCCGTGAGCTGGAGTGGCTGGCCGATACCGATGACGACCACTGGATCGACGCCTACAGCGGACTGGCGGAGGAAGACGAGCCGGACGAAAGCGAGATCATAGGGCGCTCCCTGCGGATCTCGCTCGAGGGCGACGCGGCGGTCCTGTTCCTCGACCCGGATGATGTGGACGAGCGCGGCGAGTGGGCCGGTTACTGGCTCTCTTCATGGTCGGGGGAGGGGCCGGAGCGCTTTGACTCGTTCTACGACCTGATGTACGACCAGTACGTCTCGTTCCACGGCCTGCGCAGCCCGGCGGGCGAGACCCGGGATCGCTGGGACGCCAAGGTGGAGCAGGCCCGCCTCGCCGCGCTCAACGGGGAAATCGACGGGCCGTTGGCGGTGCTGGAGGAGGCGGGCAGGTTTGGCCGGGACCGGGCCACGCTGCTGCACTTCCAGCTGCTGGCCATGCTCAACGACTGGTACCACGCGCGCTTGCACAGCGTCGCCGGGCTCGATGGCGCTGTCGATCATCTACGGGATCCGCTGTTCGCGGCGGAGTTGCTCCCGCTGCTCTTCGTCGAGGACAAGCTCCGTGGCTACGGTGATTGCCTCACCCTTCAACAGCTCAGGGAATACGGGCCGGATGGGGTCCGGGAGCTCATCGCGGACTTCGAAGTCCGGCGCGGGGAGCCCGGGTTCCGGCTCGCCTTCGGCAACCCCGAGTTCGATGCGGAGGTGCACCGCATCGTCGACGGGCTCACCGCCGACCCGGCGTTCCACGTTCCGGATCCGTTCGCCGGGGGCGGGTTCGTGGTCGGCACCGTCGCCGAGGAATACGACCGGGCCCAGGAGCGCAAGCGCCGGCTCATCGACGCCGCGTGGCCCGACCTCAGGGCGGCCATCCGGCTATGGCGCCCGAAGAGCGAGGACCATATAGCCCCTGTTGCGCTGTTCGCCGACCCCGTCCTCGCGGAGATGATCAGCGAGGAGCGCGGGCGGGAGATCCTCTCGATGGGGCGGGGGTGAGGGGTTGATCACTCACCGTGGTAAAGCCGTGCCAGGTCGATGAGTTGGATGGTGGGGTCGGCAGCGGCGAGTCGGCGCAGCTCATCGGTGAAGCCCGCACCGCTGAAGCACAGGAATCGGGTAGTGGGTGTGGTGGGGACGGAGGTGTGGGCGGTGATGAGGGAGCGGATGTGCTGGAGACGTTCCAGGTGGCTCGTCCCCATGACCTCATTCCACTTTGACTCGCCGATGGCGAGCAGGGTTTCGCGGCCGTTCCCGGCCTCGTCCTGGCCGAAGACGGCGACGTCCACCTCGCGACTCGCCTTGGCCGCAGGGTCGTTGACCGTGCCGACGGCGACCCGGGAGGCCAGCCCGCCATGAGTGTCGGGGCTTGCGTGCCAGCGGGCCCATTCGCGGCACACCTGCTCGAAGTGTGGGCCGATCACCTTGCTGCGGAACGTGGACTGGGTCCGGCGCCATACGTCGGCTGCCCGGCCCGGCCGTTCGAGATCGCCCCAGACGGGGCGCATCACGGAGTGATAGAAGGTGACGAGGGGCTCGGCGATGCGATAGGCGGAGCGGTTGCGTCGGAACGCATCGGGCTCGTGGGTGATCATCCCGACGTCCTGGAGGACGGTGAGCGGGTGGGGCAAGTCGGTGGACTTGCGTCCCAGGTAGTCGGCGATGCCACCGCGTGAGGCATTGCCGTTGGCGATGGCGGCCAGCACGGAGTGGTAGAGCGCGGTGTCATGAAGCTCGGGTTCTTCGGCGAGCAGATAGCGGGCTTCGCGGAAGAGGGGGCGCGCGGGGTTGAGGACGGTGCGGGTGACCCATGCGTCGAAGTCGGCGGGCCCGGCCGGAGTGTCACCCTGGGTGAATTCGCGGCGGTAGGCGGGGGTGCCGCCGACGATGGCGTGGGTGAGCAGTGCGGTGCGGGGGTCGGAGATCTCCCAGAACCGGGCGGCCAGGCGGAAATCCATGGTGGGTACGACGAGTTCGAGACCGGCACGTCCGCGCAGCGGAGCGTTCCCGGACAGCAGGCGGCCCATGAAGGACAGCGCGGACCCGCACAGCAGCAGACGCACGGGGGTGTTGTGGTGCTGTGCGGTGGGGTCGAGGGCGCGCTGGATGATCGAGGGCAGGGACGGAGAGGCCTTGACGAGGAAGGGGAACTCATCGATCACGGCGGTGGTGGGCCCGCTCTCGGCGATGCGCATGAGCTCGGTGATCGCTTCGTCCCAGTGCGCGAAGCGAAAGGGAGTGGGCTGGTCGCGGTAGCGGGCGAGTGCCTCGCCGAACTGGCGCAGTGCATCCGCTTCGGTCGTCTCGGTGGCGGTGAACATAAAGCCGTCGCTTGCACGGGCAACCGCGTCAAGGAGGAAGGTTTTGCCCTGACGACGACGGCCGGAGACCACGCCGAGCGTGGCCAGTGGGCCGGGCAGGGTGGCGTAGCGGGTCAGTTCGGCCCACTCGAAGTCGCGGTCGAACATCTCGGCTGGTTTGATCACCGGAGCCTCCGTCCAATGGATAGGCGCAGTTATTATAACTGCACCTATCCATGATTGGGCTACCCTACGAGAAGCTCTCCTTGCGCTGGGTGATGGCCTTCTCGAGCTGCACCGCGTACACCTCCACCTGGCCGGGGCCGAGAATGAGCAAGGTCTCCTCGGTGCGGCCGTCCGCATGGTGCAGCGCGATGGGCAAGGACGCTTGCTCCGTCTCTCATGTGCGTGGGTGCCGGATTGTCGACGCCAACTCAACCGGTGGGATGCGGAAGCCGGTACGGCCGTGCCAGGGTGGGGAATTGAATGCCTTGAATTTCAGGGAGGGGTGTCGTGCCTGCTGCCCGTGCCGCCAACAGCAGCCTGGCCTCGTTGATCGCCGAGGCTCGGTGGACCAACGGCCAGTTCGCACGCGCGGTCAACCGTGTCGGCGCGGAGATGGGACTGTCCCTTCGCTACGACGATTCGGCGGTGTGTCACTGGCTGTCCGGCACCATGCCCCGCTCTCGCGTCCGTCCGGCGATTGTCGAGGCCCTGTCGCGCCGTCTCGAACGGCCGATCACATATGCCGAGGTCGGCTTCGCCGCTCCTTCAGGGACAGCCGCAGGGGACAGTGGGAACGTCCTCGAAGACCTCATCGATGTCGGCAGGGCTGACATGGATCCGTCCCGGAGAGGCGTTCTCACCGCAGGTGTGTATTCGGCGGCGCTGGCGGTTCCTCTTTTCTCTGACCTCGTGGGCGGCATGGAACACACCGGCGTCGGCCGTACCACGCGGATCGGGGAGGGCGAAGTCGCCACCGTTCGTGCCATGACCGACAAGATTGCCGACATCCTCGACGAACTCGGTGGCGGCCATGCCCGCCCCATGGCCGCCGCTTTCCTGGTCAACACCGTTGCCCCCTACCTGAAGGCATCGGGCACGGAGCGGGTACGCAAGGACCTGCTCGCCGCCGCGTCCGACCTGGTGTACCTCACCGGCTGGATGGCGATGTACGAGCGCGAGCATGGCCTCGGACAGCGCTACTACGTCAAGGCCCTGAAGCTCGCCGGGGCGGCGGAGGACCATGTCACGTACTGCCGCACCCTCCGCGGGATGAGCCTCCAGGCGTCGAATCTCGGCCATGGCACAAAGGCGCTGCAACTGGCCGATGCCGCCGCCGAAGCCTCGCCGAAGGCGGGGCCGCGCCTGCGGGCGTTCCTCGCCGGGCAGCAGGCCCATGCCGCGTCGATGACCGGCGATCGGCGCACCGCCATCGCTCGTCTCCGGGAGACCGAGATTGCGCTGTCGAAGGCCGACTCGCGGCGGGAGGCCATCGGCGGGTATGACGCCAGTGCGTACCACTTCCATGTTTCCCATGTGCTCCATGAGTTCAAGGATCTCGGGGGCTCGATCCGCTCCATGTGGGAATGCCTCAAGGTCCAGCCCCGGCAGGAGCGTCAAGGGCGTGCGCACTCCAATGGCCTGCTGGCTCAACGTCAGTTTGAACTGGGTCATGTGGATGCTGCCTGCGCGACCTGGCACAGGTTCCTGGACGACTACGTCCAACTGTCGACGGCGCGCGGGGACGAACACTTCGACACGATGCGGCGGCGAATCCGACCGCATGGCAAGTCTCCTTCGGTGCGGGAACTGGACGAACGGGCCCGGGAGATCGCCCGTGTGAAGGCCTGACAGCGAAGCGTGCAGCCTCGGTTGCCGGGATCCGCCCAATCTTCGTCCAGGAGCGCAGAAGGCGGTGACATGTACCCGTCGTCAGGCATAGCCTGGTGACTGGAGGGGCTCCGTGAGCAAGGGGAGGCCTCTGTGAGCGACGTGGTTAGTGCAAGCACCTGTCCCAACATCCGTATGGAGTAGGCATGCACGCGAGCATCCCGCGCAAGATCGCCTCCGCAGCTGTGGCGGCAATGAGCACAACAGCCATCTTCGTTGCCATACCCGCTGAATCGGCGCACGCGGCCAGTAGCTCATGCAGTCCGATGAACAAGGATTCCAGAACGTTCAGGATGGACACGGCCATCGGAAAGATACCGTTCCGCATCTATGTGCGCATGTGTGTGGAGAAGACGGGGGGCGGGCACAGGGCGCACGCTCTCGTCGGCTGGGTCGGCTACGGCGGCAGAGAAACCGGCCGCCGTACGTTCGACGACTTCGAAGTCGCCGTGGCCCTCAACCAGCACGGCAGGGCCGGCATCAAGTCCTATTGCACCATCACCTCCAACATGAACACCGGAAACGACACCCCGTTTGTTTGTGACACGGGCATCGACCGTGGAAGAGGCGGCTCTTGGTCCGCGGGCGGGTACATCAACTACCACCTTCGCGGTAAAGGCAACACCTACTGGGGAGGACTTCACGATTCGCCGACCATCAACTAATGGGAGCCGACGCACGGTTATCGTCGGCACTCTCACGACTTGACGTGCGAAACCGCCGGGTGGCCTCGGCCTCGATCGGCTCCTGGAGCGTGCACTTCAGGAGCCGATGAATCAGCTCGACGGTCGTAAGTCATGTCCCGCTTGACCGGGGTTGCGGTCCAGTCAAGTGGACGTCAACGTGCTGTGCCCATGGGGTAATGGGCTGTGTGCTCCCACAAATCCCACGGCGTTACCCCTGTCTCACAGACAAGCGCACGGTCATCGCTGTCGTAGGCGACGTGGAGGTCCACCGCAACCGCGAGCGGGTGTTCGCGTCCCAACGCCGCGACCTCTTCGATGGTTGCCAGGCGCACGGTGGTCGTATCCATCCCCCGCACCGGAGGACGACCAGTCTCGCGGGTGATGTAGTGGGTGGTCCCCTCGGCGATTGGCCCTGCTTGTGCCAACTTCGGGCAACGGTCGGCTACATCGGCGGGAAACCAGGCGCTCACCAGAGAGAAAGGCGATCCATCATCCAACAGCATCAGCCGGTCCCGGCGCAGTGCCTTTGCTGCGGCTGCAAGGCCGAGGGCATCGATGACATGCGGGGGTGGTACTTCCCTGCCGGGTGTGCCAAGGCGCCGAAATGGACGTCCGCCTGATACGCGGCACGTATTCGCCCGACGCCCTCCGGCCGGGCGGGCGAGCGGGGTCTCGGTGACCCGGAACCCCACGCCCTGTTGCGAGGTGACCGCACCGTCGGCTCGCAGTACGTCAAGAGCCTTGTTCACGGTGGCTCTCGATACGCCCCACTGCTCACACAAGTCCCGGCCTGATGGCAGGAGATTGCCAGGACCGAACTCTCCTTCGGTGATCCGTTGCCTGAGTGAGTCGGCGATCTGCTCGTACTTCAGCATTGGCATGGCTCAATACTCCCGTTCCTCTGGACAGGTTGACCGGCCACGTTGGAGCATCCCCGCATGGTGACCCCTCCCTCTGTGGATCCGGAGATCATCGGCTTCTATACGGAGACTTTCGACGAGGCCAAGCGCCTGACCGCAACCGCCGACGGTGCCCTGGAGTTGATCCGTACCCAAGAGCTCCTCCGCCGCAGTCTTCCCGCTGCCCCCGCCGCGATCCTGGATGTGGGCGGCGGGCCCGGCGTGCACGCCCGGTGGCTGGTCGCCGATGGGTATCAGGTCCACCTGATCGACCCCGTGGCCCGGCATATTGTGCAAGCTCAACAGGTTGAGTGTACGGCTGAATTGGGGGACGCCCGCAATCTCCCTGCCGCTGACGACTCCTACGACGTCGTCCTTCTCCTCGGCCCGCTCTACCACCTGCTGGACCGGGCTGATCGCCTGCAGGCGCTGGCCGAAGCCCGCCGCGTGGCCAGGCCCGGCGGTCTCGTCGCGGCGGCGGCGATCAATCGGTACGCGTCCCTCTTCGAACACACCGCGACCACCTGGCTGGAGCGGGAGCGCGTTCACGACGCCGTGACGGACATCCTGGCGACCGGGCGGCATGAGCCCGGCCGCAAGGGATTCACTGCGGCGTACTTCCACACCGCCGACGGGCTCTCGGAGGAGCTGCGCAGCTCGGGGTTCGGTGAGGTGAGCGTGCACGGCATCGAGGGGCCGACCTGGTCGCTGCTCAAGGCGGCCGAGCAGCACTCTGGGGAGTCGCTCATCGGGTCGGCGATGTTCAATGCGGCGCTGGCGGCGGCGCGGGCCGCCGAGTCATATCCGGATCTGCTGGCCGCGGGCTCGCACCTGCTCGCCATGGCGCGCGCCTGAACGGAGACAATGCGTCTGAACAGAGACAAGCGGCCCCGCCCACTGGTCAGGGAGTGCGGGCGGAGCCACTTTGTTTCTCAAAGATACAAAAAGTCCTGTCCCCAGCGTCAACGCACCAGGTCAACGCCCTTCCGGGGGTCGTAGGCAGGCTGTCGATGGCCTACCCCGGCGCGCCGGGAGCGGCCGTTCCGCTCACGATGGAGCTGATGGCCCGACTCCGGGAGTGGCCCCGGAACCGGGCCGAGCCGGACCCAGGGAGCTCCCATGGCGCAGGACACCCCGGGCCCCGTGACAACTGCGGAGCCCATACCCGGCGAGGGGCAGGACGTCCGTGCCGTAAGGGTCGCGATCGGCGCGCTGCTGCTTGGCATGCTGCTGGCCGCCCTCGACCAGACGATCGTCTCGACCGCGCTGCCGACCATCGTCAGCGACCTGGGCGGGCTGGCCCACCTCTCCTGGGTGGTCACCGCGTATATGCTCGCCTCCACCGCGGCGACCCCGCTCTGGGGCAAGCTCGGTGACCAGTACGGGCGCAAGAAGCTCTTCCAGGCCGCCATCGTGATCTTCCTGGCCGGCTCCGCGCTCTGCGGACTCGCCCAGAACATGCCGCAGTTGATCGGCTTCCGCGCGTTCCAGGGACTGGGCGGCGGCGGGTTGATGGTGCTGTCGATGGCGATCGTCGGCGACATCGTGCCGCCCCGGGACCGAGGCCGTTACCAGGGACTCTTCGGTGCGGTCTTCGGCGGGTCGAGCGTGCTGGGGCCGCTGCTCGGCGGGGTGTTCGTGGACTACCTCAGCTGGCGCTGGGTGTTCTACATCAACCTGCCGATCGGCGTCGTGGCGCTCGCCGTGATCGCCGCCGTCCTGCACATCCCCGCCGACCGGACCCGGCACCGCATCGACTACCTCGGCACCCTCCTCATCGCCTGCGTGGCGACCTGCCTGGTGCTGATGACCTCGCTCGGCGGCACCAGCTACCCCTGGTCGTCCTGGCAGATCATCCTGCTCGGCGTGCTCGGGGTGGCGCTGCTGCTGCCCTTCGTCCTGGTGGAGCGGCGGGCGGCCGAGCCCGTGCTGCCGCTCGGCCTCTTCCGGATCCAGACCTTCACCCTCTGCTCGGTGATCGGCTTTGTGGTCGGCTTCGCGATGTTCGGGTCCATGACCTATCTGCCGACCTTCCTCCAGGTGGTGCACGGGGTCTCGCCGACGCTGTCCGGGGTGCACATGCTGCCGATGGTGGCCGGGATGCTGATCTCCTCCACCGGCTCCGGCCAACTGGTCAGCCGCACCGGCCACTACAAGGTCTTCCCCATCGCCGGCACCGCGGTGATGGTCCTCGGCCTGCTCCTGCTGCACCAGCTCGACCTCACCACCAGCACCGCCGTGATGAGCCTCTACTTCTTTGTCTTCGGCTTCGGACTCGGCCTGGTGATGCAGGTGCTGGTGCTGATCGTGCAGAACTCCGTCGGCTATGGGGACCTGGGCGTCGCCACCTCCGGGGCCACCTTCTTCCGCTCCATCGGCGGCTCCTTCGGCGTCTCCATCTTCGGCACGATCTTCGCCAACAAGCTGGGCCCACGCATCGCCGACGCCCTCTCCGGCGTATCCCTGCCCCCAGGAGTCACACCCGCCACGCTCTCCGCCGACCCGCGCGCCGTGGCCAAATTGCCTCCGGCCACCAGGACCGCCGTCCTGGGCGCATACTCCCAGTCGATCACCGATGTCTTCCTCTATGCCGTGCCCGCCGGGATCCTCGCCTTCCTCCTCGCCTGGCTGCTCAGGGAGCAGCCGCTGCGGGCCAGCGTCACCACCCCGGACGCCAGCGAGATCGTCTCCAGCAACCCGGTGCAACGCTCCTCGCGCGACGAGTGCGCCCGCGCGCTGTCCCTGCTCGGCAGCCGGGAGGGACGCAAGCAGATCTACGAGGACGTAACCGCCCGGGCCGGACTCGACCTGCTGCCCGCCGCCAGCTGGATGCTGGTGCGCATCAACCGGCAGGGGGCGGTCGTTCCGCCGCTGCTCGCCGAGCGCGCGGGCGTGCCGCTGCGGGCCGTCACCGAGGCGGAGCGGCAGCTGGAGACCCGCGCGCTGGTGGTCCGCGAAGGGGTGGAGCTCCGCCTCACCGACGAGGGCCGCCGCCAGGCCGAACTGCTGCTGCGCGCCCGCGAACAGTCGCTCGCGGAGCTGCTGGGCGACTGGTGGACGCCGGACCGGCCGCACGATCTCGACGCGCTGGTAAGGGAGTTGTGCAGCGAGCTGTCCGGCTCGGACGCGGAGCAGCCGCACGACGGCGACGGCGACGTCCGGCCGGACCACCGGCATCCCTGAGCCGCGCCGGCTCTTCGGGCAGCTGTCAGGGCGTGCGGCGGGCGCGGCGGCGGAACACGGCCACGGTCACGGCCACGGCGGCGAGGACGGCGACCGCCGCCGCCCCGAAGAGAGCACCGTTGTGGTCGACGGACGCGGCCTGGCACCGCGCGGCGCCGAACGCGCCGGCATCGGTGACCCGAAGGCGCGCCAAGGGCTTCTTCTTGGTGATTGGGCCGTCTCCATACACCGGGTAGAGACCGGGTTTGGCACCGCATTTGATGTGCACGGTAGCCTTTATGTCGTCGGCCTTGCCAAACGGGTCGCCCGTTACCGACCTGGGGGTAAATGCCGAGGAGGTGACTTTTGTGGTTCCATCCGTGGTGAACGTGAGACGGCTGCCGGGCCGGAAGGAGCGGACATCCCAGGGGGATTGTGGCCATTCGGAGTCGGCGGGCCACTGCTCCTCCGGCGGATCGGCCGGCGCGGGGTGGTTCTTCGCGTCCTCGCGGCACTTCTGCCGGGCCGCGGCACTGAACTCCTGGACGCGGACCCGAGTCCACCGCACGCCGCGAAACGGGTCGCTTCCGTCCATGGGCTGCCGGGAGGTGACCGGATATTCCCCGGGCCGGGCATCGCACTTGACGGTGACCTTGGCGGTCAGCCAGGGAGTGTGCATCCGCAGCGTCCCCTCGCCGGCGAATGCCTCCGAGCCGACCAGGTCGCCGTTGTCGACCAGCGCATTCTCAAGCCGGGACCGCACGGTGAGGTGGTCTCCGGGGCGGACGGAGTAAACCTCTCCGGACTTCAGAGGTATCGGCTCGGCTGCCACCGCCGGGACGGTGTTCACCGCACCCAGCAGAAGGAGCGCTGCGATTACTGCTGCACGCAGTCGATTCATGGCCGGCCTCGTTCTCTCCGGGTGCCCTGGACACCCAGGGAGATGCCGTTCCGGCCTCCCGGGTTCAACCTGCCCGGAGATCGCCGGGTTTTCCGTACGGGCGGCAGGGCGCGGCACCCGCGGATGCCGCGCCCGGTGACCTCAGCCCTGCTTCGGCGCCGCCTGCTGCACCACCTCGAACGACCACAGGGTGGAACCGGAGGCGGCGGGCCGCTGTTTGGGGGCGCCCTCGCCGCCGCCCTGGTGGGCGGCCTTCATCGGGCCCTCCATCCAGGCCTGGAAGTCCGCCTCGCTGCGCCAGCGCGTATAGACGAGGTACTGGTCCGTGCCCTCGACCGGACGCAGCAGCTCGAACCACTCGAAGCCGTCCGAGCTCTCCACGGCCCCGGCGCGCGCGGCGAAGCGCTGCTCGAGGACTTCGCGCTGCTCGGCGGGGACGGTCAGGACGTTGATCTTGACGATGCTCATGTGCCCCATCCTGCCGCAGCCGGCGAAACCCCTCACCGGCGCCCGGGCCTCAGTAGAGTGGGCCGTCGGTGTGAGAAGAGGAGCCCATCATGAGCGCAGCCGAGCAGCCCACCGGCGGCGAGATCCTTGCCAGGCCCGAGCGCACCCCCGATGCGCTGCGTATGGCGCTCGCCCGGCTCGCGCCGCACCGGTTGGCCGAGATGGAACAGCAGAAGAACGAGGCGTTCCAGATCGCTGCGAAGACCAATAGCCTCGGGCCTATTCACGGCTGGTTGACGATCTGGGCGAGCGAGGTCGAGATCGAACGCCGTCCCGAACTTTTGGCTAGACGCCGGGCCGCGCTGCAGTCCGTGCAGACCCTTGACCGGGACGACCCGGCTTGGCGTGCTGCCATGGATGAATATGTGGCTGTTCTGAACGAGGCTCGTGAGGCTGCCGGGTGAGCTGGGCATGGGAATACGACCCCAACGAGCACCATGTCGTCGCAGGCGCTTCACCCGTACTGGTTGCACAGGTCGAGGAGAAGGCCGCCGAGCTGGTTCGTGCGGCGGAGGCCCTGTACCTCGACGGGACGGCCTATGAAGGTTTCTCTCCACAAGGAGGGACGGCGCTGGTGGCCGCCGGGATGTTCGTCTACCAGACCGTACCGCGACACGAGCGTGTCTATGTGCTGCAGGTGACCGCCTGGTAAGCGCCGCAAACCCTGCTCCCGGCCGCTGTGCGCTAAATTCAGGCCATCCATGGGCGGTCCTCAGGTGACCGGGGGGTGACCTGCGTCTGTTCTCAAGGACTCAGTAAGGTCTCAAAGAGCCCGACGAGGGTGACCGAGCTGGGCGACTGGAGGAGCAGCGGGGCGTGGCGAATGCAGAGCAGGGCGGGCTGGGGAGTCCGTCGAGGGCGGGTTCGCGGACCGTCATCACCCTGGGCGGGCTGTGGATCCTCGCCGGGCTGCTGGCTGCGCGCCAAGCTGCGGTGGTGCTGCGGCGGCCACCCGAGCGCCGGTTCACCGATCTTGCGACGTGGATAGGGGAGCACGGCGTCCTGCGGGTGCGCGGATCCTTCTATGACACGGACAAGTTCACCGGCACCCCGTTCGCGGGGCTGGTGCTCAAACCGCTGACGGCCGCCGCCGAGCGCAGCCTCGGCATCGGCTGGACCTTTGGCACGCTGCTTCTGGTCGTCGCCCTCGCACTGGTCGCCGCCCGGGCCCTGCCGGGGCCGCTCTCCCGGCGTACCGCCCTGGTCGCGTCGCCCATAGCGGTGATCCTCACCGTGCTCTCGCTGCCCGTGCGCAACACCTTCAACCTCGGGCAGACCAGCATCATCCCCGTCCTGCTGGTGCTGCTGGGCTGCTGTCTGCCCCGGCTCGCCCAGGGCTCGGGGCGGGCGAGCGGCGCCCTCATCGGCGTCGCGGCCGCGCTGCAGCCCGCCGTGCTGCTCTTCGCCCCGCTGCTCTGGCTGACCGGACGCCGCCGCGCGGCCGTCACCACCGGTGTCACCTTCGCCGCGTTCACCACACTGGCCTGGGCTGTGGTGCCCGACGACTCATGGATGTACTGGGTGCACCACCTCGCCGGGGCGGGCCTCGGCGACAAGCCCGACGGGCTGGCCAACCAGTCGCTGCACGGGCTGCTGCTGCGCGTCGGCCTGCACGGCCCGGCCGAGATCACGCTCTACGCACTGCTCGCCCTCGCCGTCGCCGTGCTCGGCCTGCGCCGCGCCGTGCGCTACGCCCGGGACGGGCAGCCGCTGCTCGCGACGGCCATCACCGGCTGTGTCGCGGTCGCCGTGTCGCCCACGGCCTGGCAGCACCAGCAGCTGTGGATCCTGCTCGCGGTCTGCGGGCGGGTCGGCAAGCGCCGGGCCGACCGGCTGGTGTGGCCCGTCCTCATCGTCCTGGTGATGACGCTCACCAGCAGGGTCCTGGTGCCGGACAACCCGTTCCTCGGCCCGGTCGGCGACAACGCCCCGCTGCTCGCGGCCCTGGCGGCCGCCTGCCTGGTGCCGTTCCTGTCGCGCACCTCGCCGCTGTGGGACCGGCCCACGCCGACCCCGGTCGCCGAGCCGCAGCGCGGGCGCTTCTCCTGGGTGCCGCTGCTCGGCTTCTGGCGCCGCCCGCTGAATCGTCCCAACCTGCTGCTCGAGTTGATGCTGATCAGGGTGGGCTACTTCGTCTACTCCTACATCCGCGGCAACGCACCCGATGAGCGGAGCCTCGCGGAGTCCCACGGCCGGCAGATCCTCGGCATCGAGGAATTTCTGCACATCGATATCGAGCATGGCTTCAACCACTTTGTGGCGGGCCTGGACTGGCTCACGGACAGCATGAATTACTACTACGGCACCTTCCACTTCCTGGTGCCGCTGTCCCTGCTGGGCTTCCTCTACCTGCGCCGCCCGGCCACCTATCGCTGGGCGCGCACAGCCCTGGCCTTTGCCACCCTGCTGGCGCTCGTCGGCTTCTGGGCCTATCCGCTGGCGCCGCCGCGCCTGATGCCGGGCCGTGGCTTCATCGACACCGCCAATGGCCCACAGGATCTCTCCAACCCCGACTTCGGGGCGCTGACCGAGCTGTCCAACCAGTACGCGGCCATGCCCTCGCTGCACATCGGCTGGTCCCTGTGGTGCGGCATCGTGATCGCGATCGTGGCGCCCAAGCTGTGGATGAAGGCGCTGGGCATGGTCTACCCGGTGCTGACCTTCCTGGTGATCGTCGGCACCGCCAACCACTATGTGCTGGACGCGCTCGGCGGCGCCCTGGTGGTCAGCTGCGGCTTCGCCATCCAGTACGCACTGACCGGGCCCGGCCGCCGGGCGCTGGCGAAGATCCCCGGGGCACGGAGCGAGAGCGAGCCGCCCCGGTCGGCTCCTGTGAGCGAACCTCGGGCGGCGCGTCTCGACGTCTGATTGCCGCCAGCGTGACCAGCGGCATCCGTTGATGCTGGTGCCATGACCAGCACAACACCAGTTTTTATCGGAGATGCCCCATCCGTTCTCCGTGGCATGTACGCGGCCGAGAACCGCTATCTGGCGGCCGGGGGTCCGGGCAAGGCCTCCTTCGCCATGCTCGCCCCCTACTTCGCCTATGACGTCGTGCTCCACCAGCCCGAGGGCCTGCCGTATGGGGGCACCTGGCACCGGCACGACGGCATGGCACGGTTCTTCCTCGCGATGAGCGAGACCTGGGAGCGGTTCGACATCGGGGAGCAGGAGTTCTTCCCCATCGGTGCCGACGGTGTGGTCGTCCTCAGCCGGATCCACGCCCGCGCCCGGGCCACCGGGCGGGAACTCGACTTCCCGATCCTGCAGCGGGTGCTGGTGCGCGACGGACGCATCGCCGAAATCTGGCCGTTCTACTGGGACACCGCGGCGATCGCCGAGGCATGCGCGGGGTAGGGGTGTGGGGGGGGGGGGGGGGGGGGCCGCCGGCGCCCCCCCGGGGGGGGGCGGGGGGCGCCGCGGGCGGCCCGCCGGCGCGCGGCCCGGGGGGGGGGGGGGGGGGGGGCGGCGGCGGGCCCCCCCCCCCC